>URIJ01000025.1 GCA_900547835.1 uncultured Collinsella sp. | reverse complement strand
TTCTCTTATGGAGAAGGCGAAGGCTGGCTATGCTGCTGCCATTCTGAATGGCCAGGATGCCAATGCCGTTTCGGCAGACATGCACGCCTTCCAGAAGGCCTATCTCGATGCCGACGGTAACCTTGCCTGGAGCTATAGCAAGGCAACGACCGATTCGACCGACTTGGGTGTCGTGCCGGTCGATCTGCCTGGCTATGACGCGATGTCCGGTCAGGACTGGCGCCTGTTTAAGTCGAGCAACGGCTCGGTTGTTTCTGCCGAGAACCTGAAGGTCACGCAGCCGCAGTACAACACGAAGGTTACGATCTCGTCTCGCCTGACGAGCGAGAAGTACGCTCGCTATGCCGAGCGCTATCCCGACAACACCACGTACGCTAAGCTTGCCAACCAGGACGTATCGGCAAAAATCACGGTTCTTGGCACGAGCGGTCAAAACGATCCCGAGGTTACGGCGACGTGCACAGTTATCGGCGTCGATTCCAAGGGCAAGCAGCAGACGTGGGCTGCCGCGACGCAGTACACGCTCAAGAATGGCTCGACGGCCGCCGATCTTTCTGAGGAGCTCTTTAAGCAGGCCGGTCTCAAGGCCGACTATGATCCCAACGGCTCTTGGGGTTGGGTACTCAATTCCATTACGTCGCCTTTCGATGTCGATCGCACCCTTGCATACGACCATACTACGGGCGCCTATTGGCAGCTGTTCATCAACGGCACGGCTGCATCGGTGGGCGCTGGCAAATACACTCTCGAGGCGGGCGACTCTGTCGTCTGGTGCTACTCGAAGTACGGTGACGCTGCGCCCACCGACCAGCTTTCGGTAAGCTGCACCGCTATCGGCCAGGATGCTTCAGGTGCTCAGCAAACGTGGGCTCAGCCTACGACCGCGCTGGTGGAAGAGGGCGCAACTGCTGCCGATCTTTCCGAGCAGGTCTTTAAGCAGGCCGGCATTGGCGCCGACGTCCAAACCGGTTCGTATGGTTGGTTCCTCAATTCGCTGACTTCTCCGTTCAATAAGAGCGTGAAGCTTTCGACCGTACAGGTTAACGAAAGCACCTGGAAGTCCTGGCAGTTCTTCGTTAACGGCAAGATGGCCAATGTTGGCGCCGGCAACTACACGCTTAAGGCCGGCGACGAGGTTGCCTGGGTCTATGGTTCCGATGGCACCATGCCCGGTCAGGTTTCTGTCTCGATGGAGATCATCGGCAAGAAGGACGATAAGGCGCAGCGCTGGACCGATCCTTCGACGCAGGTGTTTGTTGAGGGCACGACGATTAAGGACGCCACTGCCGCCTACTTTGATGCTTTGGGCATCGAGTCCGAGATGTACGATCAGCTGGGCTTCTGGGGCGTTCACAGCCTTGTCTCTCCGCTTGACGGCACCAAGCTGGCCGGTGCTTGGTCGTTCTTTGTTAACGGCGTTCCCGGGTCTCAGCTCGATAGTGACTATGTGCTCAAGTCGCGCGATACGATCGTCTGGGCCTATGCTGCTGGCGACACCGTGCCCAACCCCGATGGGGTCGTCGTAAATCCGAGCGCCCCGCGTCCGACCGATTGGAGGTCCGATTGGGACGGCAAGTCCAATGCGGCGGTCGAGAACGTTTCGACGCCTACGGGTGCGCTAGCGAGCTCTTGGACGTTCGATTGGAAGGCGTATTCTGGTTCGACGTATCCCAACGCGAGTGAACCTATTGTCGTGAACGGCAACGTATACCTTGCCGTCAACAAGCGCTTGCTAAAGATTGACGCCGAGTCGGGCAAGGTCCTTGCCGAGTCGAATCTTAAGAAAGCGGTCGGTTATACCTCGCGCCCGATTTATGCGAACGGTTTGGTTATCGTTCCGCTTGACGGCGGCGCGGTCCAGGCCCTGACGGCTGACGCGCTCACAACGGTTTGGGTCACTGACTCTGTGAGCGAGATTGCCCAGTCGAATTCTCAGCTGGCGGTTGATGGCAATTACCTCTATGTCGGCACCGTTGATGTCGACTATGGAAAGGGTACGTACAATAACGGTCATCTGACGCGTATTAATATCCTGACCGGCGCTGTTTCTTGGCAGCATGTCAATGCCGACGAGGGTTATTACTGGACGGGCGCGACGGTGGGCGATGACTATGTCTTGGTTCCCACCAGTGCCGGTACCGTCGAGATGCTCAGCAAGTCTTCGGGCGATGTGCTCGGCAGCGTTTCGGTTGGAGCGATTGTCAACTCCACCTGCGTGCTTTCGGATGATGGCAGCCATGCCTATCTGATCTCGCGCGACGGCAAGCTGCACGTGTTGGCGATTTCTGATGGCGACTCACGCGATGCGGATGCCGCTTCGCGTATTACCGAGGAGCGCGTAGTTGACCTTGGCCTTACCGGCTGCGCGTGCGTGCCTACGACGTATGATGGCAAGCTGATTGTTGGCGGCGAGGTTGCTGGCGGCTCTGCGCTAGCGATTGTTGATCCGGCCAACGACTTTGCCAAGACGCTGGTTTCGTCTGCCGATGGCTCTGCGCTTCCTACAGGTGGCATTAAGGGCGCTCCGCTGGTGAGCGCTCAGGCAGATGGCACGTATTATGTGTACTTTACGGTTAACTACGGCGAGAGCTCTGATTACGTTAACTACACCTCGGGTGGTGGCGTATATCGTTACAAGCTGGGTGACACTGAGGCTTCTGGTGTGTTTAGCGCAACGGGCCACAACAACTACTGTGACTCGCCCATCGCTTGTGACGCCCAGGGCAACCTGTACTACATCAATGACTCGGGCACACTGTTCAAGCTGAATGCTGGCGTTAAGGTTTCGTTCAATGCCGGCGAGGGGTCCAAGGTCGATTTTCAGACTACGGCCGCCAACGGCTCTGTTGTCAAGCCTGCCGATCCGACGCGCAAGGGCTACACCTTCGCTGGTTGGTATACCGACGAGGCTTGTACGGAGGCGTATGACTTTAGCGTTGCGGTGACGGCTGATATGACGCTGTATGCCAAGTGGGTCAAGAATGCTGTTAACCCTGGTGGTAACGGCGGCAATGGCAGCTCCAATGGCGGCTCGGGTAATGCCGGTGCTGGTTCTGGCTCCGGTAACGGCACAAACGGCCAGCAGACTGGCGGTGCTGTTGCTCCGGGCCAAAAGCCGGTGTCCACCACGACCAAGACCGAGACCAAGGACGGCAAGGATTCCAAGAAGGATTCCGACAAGTCCGACAAGAAGGACAGCAAGAAGTCTGATAAGAAGTCCAGCAAGTCCGGCTCCAAGTCCGATACGGGCGCGGCCGCCACGACTACCGCTAAGAAGTCCGCTGAGGCTCCCTCGCAGGAGTCTGGCTTCAATCCGCTTGCCGTCGTTGGTGTTGCGACCGGCGTGATCGGTCTTGCCGTCATCGGCGTGTTCGTGTTTACCAAGCGTCGGTAGGTGAGGTCTGTGTCCAATAAACCTCAGGGCGCCGACTCCAAGCAACCCGACTCGTCGTTCATTCAGCTTGACGATGCTAAGCAAAAGGGCGCCGCTTCGGCGGCGTCCGCCCCTCGGCGCAAGGTGCTGCTTGGCGCTCTGACGGCCGTCTGTATTGCGCTGATTGTCGTCTCACTGGGCTTTGTTCAACCTTCCGTCAGCGGTGCCTGGTCCATCGATTGGATTGTCGAGACCGTGACGGGGAAGAGTGTCGTTTCCAACGATGCGTCGGTTTCCGGCTCGACTACCGCTTCGGGAAAGGCCGGGGCCAAGGATTCCAAATCCTCGGATGATGCGAAGGATGGGTCCAAGGATTCGGACGAATCCGATTCCAAGGATGATTCCGAGTCTTCGGACAAGAAGTCCGGGGATAAATCGGGTTCGCAGAATTCTGATTCCACTGGCGGATCGAGCGCTTCTGACGGCTCGTCTTCGGGCGGGGGATCGACGTCCGGCGGTGGGTCTGCATCCAACAGTGGCAGCGCCTCTGCGGGCAATCAGGGCGGCTCGCAGCAGCCTGGCTACGTCACAGTGACGGTTTCGGTCACATCGAGTGCCGTGGGCAACCCTGTGTCTTCTAGTGGCACCTTTACCTTTAACGAGGGCGCTAACGTCTACGATGCCCTGTGTGCGCTGGGGCTTTCCGTCAATGCGCACGGCTCGTCGTACGGCACGTATGTCGCCGCTATCGGCGGCCTGGCCGAGAAGGAGCACGGCGGCACGAGCGGCTGGATGTATTCCGTCAACGGTGTGACGCCCAACACGGCGTGCAGCAACTACGTCCTATCCAACGGTGATAGAGTCGTCTGGTATTACGTAACGGGCTAAATGCCTCAACATAGCGTGCCAAGCGGGCGGTTCGGACCAACATCCGAGCCGCCCGTTTTTATGCGAATGGGACGCCGTTTCCCAATCGAGGCTCAACCGGAAATTCCATCCCACTCTGAAGGGGGACTGCGGACAAAAAGTTGGACCGTTGAGGTCCGGAACGGAGTCCGCATGGCATACAGTAGGAGAATGGTGGAGAGGGCCAGGGCGCTTCGCGGCGCCGGGCTCACCGTCATGGAGATAACCGAGATACTCGGCGGGCCCGGCAAGACGTCCGTCTGGCGCTGGATCAGGGACGTGCGCAAGCCCGCGGGAAGGGCCGGTGGAGGAATGGACCTGCCGCGACTCGTCGGGGACGGACCCGACTACCCCGACATCGACCCCGAGGACAAGGACGCCCTGATCGAGCGGCTCAGGCTCGAGAACGCGGTGCTGAGGGCGGTGCAGGACGTTTTAAAAGCCGAGAGCCTCGACGGGATGTCGAACAGGGAGAAGACCCTGGTGATAGACCGCCTGAGGCCTGCGGGGAAGTGGTCCTTGAGAGAACTCACCGGCTTCTTGAGGATATCGAGGAGCTCCTATGACTACCAGCGCCGCGCGATCGCCAGGCCGGACCGCCTGGCGCCGCTGAGAGCCCTCGTGCGGCGCGTGTTCCTGGAGGACGGCGAAGGCGCGCGCGGCTACCGGTTCGTGGTGCGCAGGCTCCGCGAGCTCGACGACCCCGTGCGCGTCTCCGAGAAGGTCGTCCGGCGCATCATGCGCGAGGAGGGGCTCGTCCCGAGGTGGATGAGGAGGAGGGCCGGCGCCTACAGCTCCTACGGCGGCGAGGTGACCCCCGCCCCGCCGAACCTCGTGCGCCGCGACTTCCGCTCCGCGCTGCCGAACTTCCTGTGGCTCACCGACATAACCGAGTTCAGGCTGCCGACGGGCCGCAAGGTGTACCTGTCCGCCATCAGGGACTGCTTCGACTCCTCGGTCGTCGCCTGGCGGGCGGGCGAGCGCCCGGACGCCGACCTCGCGAACTCGACGCTGTCGGACGCGTGCTCCCGGCTGGCGCCCGGAGAGCGCCCCGTGATCCACTCCGACCGCGGCATGCACTACCGCTGGCCGGGCTGGATATCGATATGCGAGCGGAACGGCCTGGTCAGGAGCATGTCGGCCAAGGGCTGCAGCCCCGACAACGCCGCGATGGAGGGCTTCTTCGGCCTGCTCAAGAAGGAGTTCTTCCACGGGAGGGACTGGTCCGGCTGGTCGCCCGGGGAGTTCATCGAGGCCCTCGGCGCGTGGATAGGGCGCTTCAACTCCGAGCGGGCAAGCGACGCGCTCGGGGGCGCGACGCCGGACGACTACCGGTCGTCGCTGGGGATGGCCGCGATTTAGCGGTCCAGGAAATCGTCCGCAGTCCCGGGGCTCAACCGGAAATTGCATCCCATTCCGGCGTTGTGGCCCGCCTCACACGCCTTCCTCGGCAGACTCTGCAAACAAAAAGCCGGTTGGAACGAGAATTCCAACCGGCTATACCTTCAAGCAAATGTCGTACAAACTACGAACGAGCGCCTTCGAGGAAGAAGCGACGGCTAAAGTAGTTGTACCAGGTGACCAGGAACGTGGCGATGGCCTTCATGGCCTGGTAGCCGATGCTCAAAAACGTGACGCCCACAAACATGTACAGGTCGTTGAGGCCCAGGCCGATCACCGACAGGATGGTGAAGATCGTGAACTCGCGCTTGCGGCTCATGCCTTCGCGGTGGTCGAACACGTACTTCATGCTGAGCCAGTAGTTGACCACGACGGATGTGATAAACGAAACCGTGGTGCTCATCAAAAAGTCGAGGTGAAACAGCTCGACGAGCGCAATGAGCATGCCCCAGTCGATGCCAAAGGAGATAAGACCCACGACAGCAAACTTGAGGAACTGCTTGGTATGAGGTTGTGCCAGCGCCTTGCGCACGTAATCACATCCAATGCGTTGATGAATCGAGCAGGGGATACTTTAGATCTTTTGCAAGGGAAACGTAAGGTCTTTGCCAAGAACTATACGAACTCGCCAAATTTTCAAGAGCTAATCCGTAAACGTTGATAATTTGCCCGTAAACGAGCGGCGCCCACGGAAGATACTGCGCTGAGTGCGCGTCATCCGTGGGCGCCGTAATGCTGCAGGGGTGTCGAGCTACTTGGTCTCGTCGCCCTCCAGGAAGATCTTTCGGGTCACAAAGTTGTAGACCATGACAAGCGCGGTGGCGCAAATCTTGGCGATATTGGCCTCGAGTCCCAGGCCGGCGTTGAGCGCCAGCACGATGCCGTCGTTGAGCACCAAACCGATCACGGACAGCACGACAAAGATGATGAACTCGCGGCGGCGGCTCATGCCTTCCTTGTGCGCAAACACGTACTTCATGCTTGCGAGGTAGTTAAAGATGAGTGAGATGATAAAGCCGCTGGTGTTGGCGATTAGGATGTTGAGGCCCAGACCGTAGTGGAGCAGATTCATAATGCCAAAGTCGATAACCGTGGCAATGACACCGACGACGCCAAATTTCATGATCTGCGCAAGGAGCTTTTGCATGGTACCTGCCTTAGGGTGGCGCGGGGACGCCGTGGGGATGACAAACTCAGCAAGTTTAGCCAATCCCCGCGGGTGGGGCTAGACGCGCTCTTCGATAGCACCGTTTCTATATGCATCGAGCAGCTGGCGCAGATCCTGGATCTGGCTGCGAATCTTGGCGCCAGTATCGGTGTCGCTCACCATGCGGCGACGGTCTGCTTGGTCAAAACGGTTGGTCTCGCTTTCGATGTCCACGTTGCGCGTGAGTGCCTCGGCAACCGTCGTAAAGGCCCGGTGCGACTTGAGGCGGCAGCCGCGCGAGCTCGAGATGAGCGTATAGCCGGCGATGCCCGTCTTGGGATGGTAAGCGCGGCAGAAGCCGCCATCGATGACCAGCAGCTTGCCCTCGGCGCGGATGGGCTGCTCGCCCTTGGTGGTTTTAACGGGCGTGTGGCCGTTGATGATGTGGCCGGTCGGCGAGCATGCCATGGGCGCGACGCCAAACTCGCGCATGATATCATCGCAGACCGAGGGCGACTTGGTAAGCGTAAAGTACGGGTCCATCGGCTCGACCCAGGTGCTCTTATCGGCGATATAGGCGCGCTCAAAGGTACGCACCAGGCGTCCGCTGGCGGGTGAATTGAAGCCAATCCACAGGTACCACATCCAGTCGAGGGCATCGCGGTCGCCCACGCGCCACGCGCGGCGGGCGATGTGGTCGCAAAAATCGAGATAATCGCGGCCAGCGTGCCAGGTGCCCAGGCAGTTCATGCTGCTAAAGGTGCCGTCTTCGTTGAGCGGAACGCAGCCGTGGAAGAGCAGGTTGCCGTTGGCGACCTTGTACATCGAGCCGTGGGTGTAGAGGAAATCGATATGGCGATGCAGGTGATCGGCGGTTACAAACTCGGACACGAGCTTGTCGATGATGTGCTGCTCCTGAGACGTGAGCGTGTAGGGGTCCGCCGGGTCGACGGTGGGGAAGTCGTTGGTCGTGAGCGGCCACACGCTGCCGTCGGCGAGCGTGACCGTGCCGGTGTCGTGGTCGATCTTGTCGAGTAACAGGCGGTCGGTCATATCGAACTCGGGGTGGCGCTGGATAATCTGGCCCTCGAGCTTAAAGAGCAGCACGTTGATGGCCTTGATCAGCGGGGTGATGGACTCACCGGCGGTGTAGGTGGCATCGGCAAAGGCGACAAGCTCACGCAGCGAGATGCCGTAGTCGTTCTCCAGGATCTCGTAGTTGTCGTAGCGTAGGTTGTTGCGCAACACCGTGGCGATGCAGGCGGGCTCACCGGCCGCAGCGCCCATCCACAGCAGGTCGTGGTTGCCCCACTGGATGTCGAGTGAATGGTAGGTGAGCAGACGGTCCATAATTTTGGCCGCGCCGCCGCCGCGGTCGAAGATGTCGCCCACCAGGTGCAAGTGGTCGACGGCCAGGCGCTTGATGAGCGAGGCGAGCGACTCGATAAAGTCGTCGGCGCTGGCGGTCTCTAGGATGGACTCCACGATGCGCTCGTGATAGCGCACGCGATAGTTGTTCTCGTCCGGGTGCGTGTGCAACAACTCGTCGATGATGTAGGCGTAGTCGCGCGGGATGGCCTTACGCACCTTGGAGCGCGTGTAGCGGCTTGAAAGTGAGCGAGCGACCATGATGAGCTGGTCAAGCATCGTCTTGTACCAGGTTGGCGAGTCCTCGCGCCGGCTGCGGACCAGGTCGATCTTCTCGCGCGGGTAGTAGATGAGCGTACACAGCTCGCCCTTTTCGTCAAAGGAGAGCGTGTCGCCAAAGATCTCGTCGACATGTTCGCGCACGACGCCCGAGCAGTTGTTGAGGATGTGCATAAAGGCTTCGTACTCACCATGCACGTCGCTCATAAAATGCTCGGTGCCCTTGGGTAGGTTGAGGATGGCCGAGAGGTTGATAATTTCGGTAAATGCGGATTGTTCGGTGGGGAACTGTCTCGACAGCAGGCGCAGATACTTGAAGTCTTGCGGGTTGCGATCGAATGCGACCATGAAACACCTTCCGATGGGGCTGGTAAAACTGATAAACAGCGTCAAACGTTTACCAGTATGCGCCGCTTTTGTTTCGATTTTGCGCCAGCGGCTGAATTGTCGGCTGAACGGTTTGGTAAATCGATTTAGTGAAGGTAGATGTGTTGGTCGGGTGGAGACGACAGAGGGTGTTTTCTCAGATATTTATGCGTCGGGTCGGTGGAGACGATGGTGGTAAAGATGTTCACTATTTTTGGTTCGATTTGGTAAATAGTGGACATATGTACCGCATGTAGGCTCACTGTGCGATAATTTGCGCAGCAATGAGTAAGGAGCCTCATATGAGTGATTTTGTCCTGACCTGTGAATCCGCCGCCGATCGAACCCGTGAGTTCTTTGCGTCGCGCAATATCCCTGTCGTGTGTTTTCATTACGAGATCGACGATGTTGTCTATACGGACGATCTGTATCAGTCGATTACGCCGGACGAGTTTTTTGCCCAGATTGCCGCGGGCGCCATGCCCAAGACGTCTCAGGTGAGCGTGGGTGAGTACGAGGAGTTTTGGGAGCCGTTTGTTGCCGAGGGTAAAGACGTGCTGCACCTGACGTTGTCGTCGGGTATTTCGGGCACGTATGGATCGGCCTGCGTCGCGGCGCAGATGCTTGCGGATCGCTATCCCGAGGGCGGCAAGGTGCGCGTCATCGATTCGCTGGCGGCGTCTTCGGGCTTTGGCCTGTTGTTGGAATATGCCGCCGATGTGCGCGATAGTGGGGCTTCACTCGACGAGACGGCTGCCTGGATCGAGGAGCACAAGCTCAACCTGCACCACTGGTTCTTCTCGACCGATCTGTCGAGCTACCTGCGCGGCGGTCGCATTTCGGCCGCGAGCGCGATCATCGGCACGGCGCTTAAGATTTGCCCGCTTATGACGGTCGATTGCGAAGGTAAGCTGTCGCCACGTGAGAAGATTCGCACTAAGAAGCGCGCGATTTCCGAGATGGCTAAGACCATGATGGCACACGTACAGGACGGTGCAGATTATTCGGGTAAGTGCATCATGTCGCAGTCGGCGTGCCGCGAGGATGCCGAGGCGGTCGCGGCGCTGATTGAGGAACAGGTTCCGCAGCTTAAAGGCAAGATTGAGATCAATGACATCGGTACTCTGATTGGCTCGCATACCGGACCTGGTACGGTGGCGCTCTTCTTTATGGGCGACAAGCGCGTGGATTAATTTGCCCCATCACGTCGCTGCATGATTGCTCAAACGAAAACGGCCCGCCTCACGTTTGTGGGGCGGGCCAAGATGTTTTGCTAGCGTTTCTTTCCGCGGAAGAAAAAGCCGTGCAGTGACGGCTTGAGGCCGCGGTTGGCGCGATGCTCCTCGACGCGCTCGTGGATCGAAGCGACGCGCTCGATGACTTCGTCGGGAATCGGCACATCGGGATTCATGTTCTCGACCTGGCTGACCTCGGCGGCGGCAACCTGGTCGATAATGGGCACATCGTCGTGCGAGATGACGGGCGTGGCGTCTTCTTTCATCTTGCGGTAGCGCTGCATCATGTCGGTCTGCAGCTGCTGGGCCGAAGGCGGTGTCCAGATGATGGCGTTGGCGCCGGCGGCGATGGTCTCGCGAATGCTCTCGGGCGTCTTGCCGCCCGGCGCGATAAGCGGCAGGTTGGGATAGTGCTCGCGCAGCTCGCGTAGGACCTGGGGCGTGTTCTTGCCGGCGGCGATGTTGAGAATCTTGGCTCCAGCGCGCACCTTGGCGTGGGCATCGTCGTCGCAGCGAACGACCGTGGCGATGACGGGGATGTCGGCGATGTTGGTGATGTGCTCGACCATCTCGGCAGTAGCGGGGGAGTTGACCACGCAGCCCGCCGCGCCCTGCATCTCGGAGACGGCTGCCATCTGTACGGAGCGCTTGCCGGTCGTAGTTCCGCCGCCCACGCCTACAAAGACCGGGCACTCGGCGACGGTCAACAGCGCCTGCGTAATGGCCGGCTGTGGCGTGAAGGGGTAAACGGCAAAGACGGCATCGGCGTTGGAGTTGCGGATGACCGCGACGTCGGTGGTGTAGATAAGCGACCTGATGCGACGACCAAAGAGCGTAAAGCCGCTGGCCTCCTCGATCTCGTCGGGCATGCGGAGGGCCGCCTTGCGCAGACGCCCGTCGATGGGCAGCGGCTCCATGGGGAGCAGTCCGTTGGGGGTCACGGCTACCTGGGGCTCGGTGAACTCGTCTGCAAGCTCGACCTCGGAAAAATCGACCGAGGCGACGATGTCCTCGTGCACCTCGGCGGGCACATCGATGAGAGCTTGGTCGTTTGCCGCCGCAGGCGTGTCGAAGGAGCTGGTGCCGACGAAGGCGTCGACGCGCTCATTTAGATCGTTGAGGGTATCCATGGAGGCTCGATTCTATGTGATGGCGGCCGGCAGGGTGCCGGCAGCGTTGTGCTTGCTAAATCGTTTGACGAGTTGATTTTTCCCCGCCGCGCCATCCGTTAGACCGAAGGGCCGGCGAACGTGAAGGAGCTGTGGTGGCGGGTATCGAGGTGCTATCTTGAAAGCCCCGTTTAAAAGAGAGGTGACGCGGTATGGAATTGACAGCAATGTTTGGCTCGATCGGCCTGTGTGTGGCCGCAATCGTTGCCGCCGCGGTCATCTACTTTGTGGTCACGGCCATTAAGGGCAAAAGGGCCGAACGCAAGGAGCGCGCGATGCTTAAACAGCATCGCGACCAGCAGGGCAAACGCGCACAGAGATAGCTTGTTGAGTTTTGGATCCGTGCGCTAGCTGCGTTTTCGGATCAGGGCAATGTAGAAGCCCTCAAAGTCGCGGCTAGGCGGAATGGTGAGCGTGCCGGGCAGGCCGTTGACGATGGCCGATACCTGACCCGCGGCAATGGCTTCGGTCAGAACGTTGGACTCGATGCGCGGCTCCTCACCAGCTTCCTGGGTGCGTCGTGCTTCACTTTCGCTTGGCGTGCCGTCGAGGGGGATGAGCTCGCAGTCCATATGCTTGTCGAGGGCCTCTTGCAGG
Organism: uncultured Collinsella sp.; assembly: GCA_900547835.1. Classification (GTDB taxonomy): domain Bacteria; phylum Actinomycetota; class Coriobacteriia; order Coriobacteriales; family Coriobacteriaceae; genus Collinsella. The sequence goes on along the minus strand of URIJ01000025.1, from coordinate 4,519 downwards.
GCGTCCTCGTTTTCCTGCGGCAAGATCGAACAAGTCGAATAGACGAGCGTGCCGCCCGGTTTGAGGGCCCCCATGGCGCGGTCCAGAAGTGCTCGCTGCGAGCGGGCGCACTTGCTCAGCAACTGCTCGGTGAGGCCGCGCAGACTCTTCTCGTTGCCGCTGATGACGGTGCCCGTGCCGGTGCAGGGAGCGTCGAGCAGGATACGGTCAAAGCGGAAGAACTCGTCGAGCTCGCGTGCGTCGATGCGCATGACGGGCACGTTTTTGGCACCCTGGCGATGGAGGTTCGACTCGAGCTTTTCGGCGCGGGGAATGCTCATCTCACAGGCGGTGAGGTGCGCCTGTCCCTGGGTGAGGGCGGCGATCTGCGTCGTCTTGCCGCCGGGGGCTGCGCACATGTCCAGGATGTCCTCGCCTGCCTGGGCGCCCAGGACCAACGGCGGCATCATGGATGACAGGCTCTGCAGGTAGATTTTGCCGTCGCGGTAGATGTCGAGATCCCACAGATCTGAAACCTGGGCCTCGGGCAGGATAAAGGCGTCCGGATACCAGGTAACGGTTTGGTGGGCGATGCAGGCGGCATCGAGCGCCGCAGCGATGTCCTCGGCGGTCGCCTTGAGCGTGTTGGCGCGCAGCGTGACCGGGCGTGTGGCCGCGGCGCCGAAGCCCTCGATCATGAGCTTGGCATCGGCGGGCGCATAGGCGCCGGCGACCGTGTCGACCATAAAGCGCGGCAGGTCGTCGGCGTAGGGAAGGGCGGCAAGCTGGTCGGAAAGCTCGGTGGCGGCAAACTGCCTGAGCTTGAGCTCGGCCTTGACCTGCTTTTTCTGCTTACGACGACGCGGCTTGGACATCCGTCTTTCCTTCCCGTCCCAAATTGACTACTTTCCGGGCACGCCGCTGCTGGCGTGCTTTAGTACTGGCTCTCGTGCTTGCTAAAGAAGTCGAAGCGCGGGGGCAGCGGCTTCACGCGGTGCTCGCCGGGCTTCTCGCCCAGGCTCTCCACAAACTCATCCGTGGAGGCAAAGATGTTATCCCAGCTAAAGAAGGCGACCGGGTCAACGTCGAAGTACTCGCAGATGAGCTCGCAGCCGGCCGGCACGATGCCGTGCATGAGCACGGTCGCTACGCGCAGCTCGGTAAAGGCGTCGACGAGGGCCTGCGTCATGGCGGCGTTGGCCGGCTCGCCCTCGAGCTTGTTGGCGGCCTTGGAGGCATCGCTCCAGCGCTTGTTGGCGGCGCGCAGGTAGTCGTCGCACACAGCGAGCGCTCGGTGCGTCTCGAACTTGTACATGGCCTGCTCAAAGGCGAGGGCTGCCTGCTGGGCGGCTTCGACCACGGTGTCAGAAGCGGCACCGGCGGGGATGCAACCGTTGCGATAGGGACTCTCGTCGCCCTCCTTGACGGCGACGCCGTAGAAGCAGCTGCGGGCCAGGCGGTTGAACACGCCGGTCAGCAGCGCGCTCTCCTTAAGGGCGGGGTCGATAACGCGCTTGTCGTCGCAGGCGCGCACCTCGTTGCCGTCCTTGTCCTTGCCGGTCACGCGCGTGTCGTATGCCTTGGGGCTAAAGCTCACCGGCTTCTCGGACAGGCCGAGCGACAGCCAATGCGCGCGCATCTGCTCGCAGGTGTAGTGGTTGAGCAGGTCGTCTGCCGGCGGGGGAGGAGTCTGCGAGGACGAGCTTGCCTTTTTGCCCATGTAGAGCAGGTGGTAGCAGGCGCTGACGGTGCTCTGCGTGAGGTTCCAACCCAGGGCCTCCCACATGGCGGTCTGCGCGATGCAATAGAAGTAGATGTTGTCCTGGCCAATGAACTGGTAGATCTGTGCGTCATCCGAGCACCACCAGTCGCGCCAGTCGAGCGAGCTGTGCTGGTAGGTGGGCGCGGGGACCTGCGTGGAATCGGCGGCGGGCTCGCCCATGAGGGCGGCATCCTGGGCGGCGACGCCCTCGGTCACGCCGGCGGCCTTGGCATCGCGTGCGAGCACGGTGCGCGTATAGCTGATGGGAGCCCACAGGCTCTCGGGCCAGCACCAGCAGGTGACGTCGGAGACGCCATCGACCTCGGGCACCGGAACGCCCCAGTCGATGTTGCCGGTGATGCGGAAGGGTACGAGCGCCTTGCCGCTGCGGAAGCGCACGCCGCCGTTGGCGAGCACCGCGTGGGCATCGTCGCGCTCCTTCCAGCTGGGGAAGGTGACGGTAAAGCTGCTCTTGTTGCCCTCGGGCTCCAGCACGGTGTGCTCGGGAAGCTGATCCTCGACGGCATCGAAGGCCTCGCGGAACTTGTTCTGGATGTAGAGCTGGGCCGGCAGCAGCCACTCTTCCATGGTCTTGGAGACCACGGAGCGAACCTGCGGGTTCTGGGCGAGCTTGGCGGTATAGGTTTTCATAAAGTCGAGGTAGGCCGGCAGGTCGAAGTAGAGGTTGTCGACCGGGCGCAGCTCGGGCACCTCGCCGGTGAGCTGGCTTTTGGGCGCGATGAGCTCCTCGGGCTCAAACTGGTGACCCAGGTCGCACTCGTCGGCATAGGCCTTCTCGGACTTGCAGCCCTGGATGGGGCAGCGGCCGATCACCTGGCGGCCGTTGAGGAACGTGCCGGCCTTGGCGTCGTAGAACTGCAGCGTGGAGCGCTTGGAGATGGTGCCCTGTTCGTGCAGACGCTCGATAATCTCGGCGGTCACCTCGTTGTGAATCTGCGCAGCCGGCTCAAGGCCCGAGCCGCCGTAGATATCGCAGCTGATGTTGTAGTTGTTGAGAGTCGCTGCTTGGCGGGAGTGGTTGGACTCGACGTACTCGCTAATGGACTTGTCGTAGCCCTCGTTCTCCTTAAGCTTGCGGTAGCTCTCCATGATGGGCGAGCCGTAGCAGTCGGTGCCCGAGGTGAAGATGACGTTCTCGCGGCCCAGGCGGTCGCGCAGGAAACGGGCGAAGAAGTCGGCCGGGACAAAGACGCCGCCGACGTGGCCAAAGTGCAGGCCCTTGTTGCCGTAGGGCTCGCCGGCGGTAACGATGGCGCGGCGCGGCCAGCTGGGACGGTCGTTCATGGAGTATTTGGATGCCATGGGACTCCTTCGCATATGGTGAGAGCGCGGCCGGGCGCGGGGCTCGGCGGCGCAGTGGTCAATTCGTGCATATCGTTCGACATTATCGCACATGCGGACGGGTACGTGGCAGGGGCGCTATCCTAAGATGCTATGAATGAGATTTCCAACATACATGCGTTTGAAGACGAGGAATTTCTGCACGCTTGCTTCGTGTGGGGGATGGTCGTAGTCGGCGTGTTTGCCGTGTGCCTGGCGCCGGTGTTTATGCTACTGGGCGGGCCTGCAGACTTGGATGCGGCTGACGCGGGCGGCTGGATGGCTGTCGTGGGCTGGATAGTCGGCTTGGCTGCGGTTTCTGCGGCGTCATTTGCCGTGCACGAGCTGGTGCACGGTGTGTTTTTTAAGCTGCTGGCGCCTGCGGGCGCGCAGGTGACCTTTGGGGCGAATCGCGAGACGGCGATGATCTATGCCTGCGCCGAGGGCGTTGTGTATTCGCGCCGGCGGTACATGGCGGTTTGCCTGGCACCGACGGCTGTTGTGACGACAACGCTTGCCCTGGGGTTTGCGTTTTCGGGCTATCCGCTGCTGTGCTATCTGGCGGCCGGCTTGCATTTGTCAGGCTGTGTGGGCGACTGGTATTACGTGCGGACCATTTTGCGCGACCGCCGCATTGTCGCCTGCGAGGATACGTCCTTTGGCGTTCGCTTTTTTGGGTGAGGAGATGTCGATGAAGCCGTTGTTGCTGCATGCGTGCTGTGCACCATGCTCGCTTGAGCCGGTTCGCCTGCTGCGCGAGGAGGGGTTTGAGCCCACGATTTGTTGGACCAACCCCAATATTCAACCGCGCGATGAATGGCAGCGCCGCTTGGACGAGCTGCGCCGGTGGTGTGCCGATGGCGACATCGAGCTTATCGAGGCGGGGGAGGACCGCGAGCGCTGGGAGGCCGGTGTGGCCCCGTTGGGCGCCGATCGACCCCGCCGCTGTCGCGCGTGCTATGCCCTGCGCCTGGCCGAGGCATGCCGTGTGGCCCAGGAGCGCGGGTTCGAATATGTGGGCACGACGCTCGCCGTCTCGCCGTATCAGCTGTTCGAGACCTGCAATGATGTGCTGGAGCGTCTGGCTGCCGCTCGCGGTCTCACTCCGGTGATTCGCGATTTTCGCCCGTATTATCCCGAGGCGACTCGCCGTTCGCGCGAGCTGGGCATGTACCGACAGAATTACTGCGGCTGTCGATTTTCGGCCGTCGAGGCGGCCATGGACCGCGCCCGCATTCGCGACGAGCGCAAAGCGTCCAAAAAGTAGTTCTTTTGAGCTGGCAGCCTGCTAGGATGTAGAGCGGACTTTAGCTATATAAGGAGTATCCGACGTGTCTATGCGTACCGATGATTTTGACTACAACCTTCCTGAGGAACTGATCGCCCAGGCTCCTGCCGAGCCGCGCGACTCCTGCCGCCTGCTGGTGGTGGATCGCA
>URIJ01000024.1 GCA_900547835.1 uncultured Collinsella sp. | reverse complement strand
TCCGACGTCGAGCGCATCGTCAACGGCAAGTAATTGCAAGAGGGGAGGGGCTGGATGGCGCGTGCCGTTCAGCCCCTCTTTTGCACTCGTTGGGCGATATGCCTGATAGCCATTTATCAAGCTGTGATAACTTCTTGTTAAAGTGCGGCCGCCCTGAGGGGTGTGCGCCGACCGTATTGCACTGTAAGGGAGTCTCATGAACGTACTTGTTGTCAACGCCGGCAGCTCGAGCCTTAAATATCAGCTTTTGGACACCGATACTCGCGAGGTTTTCGCTAAGGGTAACTGCGAGCGCATCGGCTCGGAGATGGGCATCTTTGGCCACTCCGAGAACGGTGGTGCCAAGCAGACCGAGGAGATTCCTTTCCCCGACCATCGCTCGGCTATCGCGCGCGTGCTCGAGGAGCTCGAGAAGACCGACTTTACGATCGACGGCATCGGCCACCGCATCGTTCAGGGCGGCTGGTACTTCGATGATTCCGCGGTCGTCGACGATGAGGTCATGGCTAAGATTCTTGAGGTGGCGCCGCTTGCCCCGCTGCACAACTACGGTGAGGCCGCAGCGATCGAGTATTGCCGCGAGAAGTATCCGGAGCTGCCCAACGTGGCCGTCTTCGATACGTCGTTCCATATGACCATGCCCGAGGTCGCCTACACCTATGCGCTGCCAAAGGACGTGTGCGACAAGTATCACGTGCGCAAGTACGGCGCCCACGGCACGAGCCACCGCTACGAGTGGATGATGGCCAAGGAGATTCTGGGCACGCGCTGCCACCGTCTGCTTTCGTGCCATCTGGGCAACGGCGCCTCGCTTGCTGCCATCGAGGACGGCGTGTGCCGCGATACCACGATGGGCCTCACCCCGCTCGACGGTCTGATGATGGGTACCCGTTGCGGTTCCATCGACCCTGCCACCGTGTGCTACCTGCAGCGCGAGGGCGGCTACAGCTACCAGGAAGTCGACGACATGATGAACAAGCAGTCCGGCCTGCTTGCCATCTCGGGCATCTCCAACGACGCCCGCGACATCCGTACGCGCGCTTCCGAGGGCGACGAGCGCTGCCTGCTCGCCTTCGACATGTTCGCCTATAAGGCCATGCAGCAGGCGGGTTCCATGATCGCCTCCATGGCGGGCGTGGACACCATCACCTTTACCGCTGGCATCGGCGAGAACGACTGGTCGATCCGCAAGGCCTTCTGCGACTGCTTTGAGTGGCTGGGAGTGCGCATCGACAACAACAAGAACCGCGAGGCCGTGGGCAACGGCCCGCAGGTCATCAGCGCCGCCGGTTCCACCGTCACGGTCATGGTCATCCCCACCGACGAGGAATACATGATCGCCCACGACGTCGAGCGTCTGACCAAGAACAACTAACGCACGCATTTGCAAGTAAACGAAAGGCCTCCAGAGCAACAGCTCCGGAGGCCTTTTTTACTAGCAGGCGGACGGCGGAAACCCCATCCCATTTCGAGCGCAAATACTGGGACACGCTTTCCGGTTGAGGCGCGTTGCGGAAAGTGCGACCCACAATAAAGCATAATTCCGTCCCACGGTTTCCCAAACAGGCCCCAAGCGGAAGCTGCATCCCACAATCCGCCTTCAAACCGGGACACACTTTCCGGTGGGCCAGACATCAGACCGCAGCCAACATTTCGGTCCCAAAGTGACCATATCTGCATCGTTTGACCCTCCAGCAACGGCACTCATCCATTCAGTTTTTCAGCGCCAGCTCGTAGCCAAGCCGCCGTCCACCCCAGATACCCTGATTGCTACGTGGCGGTAGAAGGCCGTACGGGCTAACCCCTGAAAACACTCCGCAGACCAGAAACGCCCCCGTTCGTAGCTCCGAAGGAGCAGAACGGGGGCGCTTCATTGGTCGAGGACGTTTTCAGGGGTTAGCCCGTACGGCCTTCGGGCGATGCGTACGCTACTCAGCCATCTGAGCCTGGACGGCGGTGATGGCTACGACACCCACGATGTCGTCGGCAGAGCAGCCGCGCGAAAGGTCGTTGACCGGCTTGGCGATGCCCTGCAGGATGGGGCCGTAAGCGTCGGCGCCGGCGAAGCGCTGGACCAGCTTGTAGCCGATGTTGCCGGCCTCGAGATCGGGGAACACAAGCACGTTGGCCTTGCCGGCAACGGAGGAGCCGGGAGCCTTGAGCTGGGCGACGGTGGGAACGATGGCGGCGTCGAGCTGCAGGTCGCCATCGATGGCGAGCTCGGGAGCCTTCTCCTTGCAGAACTTCACAGCCTCCTGGACCTTCTTGGCGACCTCGCCGCCGGCGGAGCCCATGGTGGAGTAGGAGAGCATGGCCACGTGCGGCTCGACGCTGCCCATAAAGGTGGACCAGGAGTGAGCGGAGGCGATGGCGATCTCGGAGAGCTCGTCGGAGGACGGGTTGATGTTGAGGCCGCAGTCGGCGAAGATCAGCGTACCGTCGGTGCCGAACTGCGGGGTGTCGGTGCACATCACGAAGAAGGCCGAGACCAGCTTGGTACCCGGGGCGGTCTTAAGGATCTGCAGCGCGGGGCGCAGGGTGTCGGCGGTGGAGTGGCAGGCGCCGGAGACCAGGCCGTCGGCATCGCCCATCTTGACCATCATGGTGCCAAAGTAGGTGGCGTCCATCACCTGGGCGCGAGCCTGCTCGATGGTGACGCCCTTCTTGGCGCGGAGCTCGGCAAACTTCTGCGCGTACTCCTCGTGCTTCTCGGCATTGCGCGGATCGATGACGGTGGCGCCGGGAACGTTGATCTCGTCGGGGTTGCCCAGGATGACGATCTTTGCCAGGCCCTCCTCGATGATCTTGGTGGCCGCGACGATGGTGCGCGGATCCTCGCCCTCGGGCAGGACGATCGTCTTAAGGTCGGCCTTGGCGGCAGACTTCATACGGTTTAGGAAATCGCTCATGTTACTCCTTACAAGCGTTTCACTAAGCTCCAGGCGCCCGGCTGTTCACGAATAAACCCGCTGCTAGCGGGTTTACCTTTCAATTATGTACGCCGCGGTGCTTGAGCTTTCCTTGTGTGGCAAGCTCATTATAGGACGCATTAGCGCTATAATCGCTCTGATAAATATGTCTCGAAGAATGTTCGAGAAAAGCCCAGCTAACGAGCCCGTGGCTTTTGACAAGGAGTATCGATGCAGATTACCTCAGGCCTGCCTGAAGGCTTTAACGCCGGCACGTACGACATGATTGTCGTCGGTGCTGGATATGCCGGTGCCGTTTGCGCCCGCCGTCTTGCCGAGACCATCGGCTATCGTGTTGCCGTTTTGGAGCGCCGTAGCCACATTGCGGGCAATGCCTATGACTGCACTGACGAGGCCGGAATCCTGATCCATGAGTACGGTCCGCATATCTACCACACCTTTAACGAGCGCGTGCACAACTTCCTGTCGCGCTTTACCAAGTGGACGGACTATCAGCACAAGGTGCTTGCCAACATCAACGGCACTCTTATGCCCGTGCCCTTCAACCACGCGAGCCTCAAGCTTGCTTTTGGCGATGAGCGCGGCGAGGAGCTGTATCAGAAGCTCGTGGAGACCTTTGGCAAGGATGTCAAGGTGCCCATTATGGAGCTGCGTAAGAAGAACGACCCGGATCTTGCCGAGGTCGCCGATTACGTCTACGAGAACGTCTTTTTGCATTACACCATGAAGCAGTGGGGCCAGACGCCCGATCAGATCGATCCCTCGATCACCGGTCGCGTTCCCGTCTTTGTGGGCGACGATGACCGCTATTTCCCGCAGGCTCCCTTCCAGGGTATGCCGCAGGATGGCTACACGGCGCTGTTCGAGCATATGCTCGACCACGACCTGATCGACGTGTTCTGCGACGTGGACGCCCGCGATCTTTTTGAGATCGACGAGACCACCGTCAAGATCGACGGCAAGGTCTATGGTGGCGAGATCGTCTACACCGGTCCACTCGACGAGCTGTTCAACCTCGATCTGGGCGCGCTACCGTACCGCACGCTCGACATGAAGTTCGAGACGCTCGATATGGACCAGTTCCAGCCCGTGGGCACCGTCAACTACACCACGAGCGAGGACTACACGCGCATTACCGAGTTCAAGAACATGACCGGTCAGGTCCTGCCCGGCAAGACCACCATCATGAAGGAATACTCCAAGGCTTATACGCCCGGCTCGGGCGAGACGCCGTACTACGCCATCCTTGAGCCCGAGAACCGCGAGCTCTACGAGCGCTATCTTGAGCGCGTCCAGAACCTGACGAACTTCCACCCGGTGGGTCGTCTGGCCGAGTATCGTTACTACGATATGGACGCCGTGACCAATTCTGCCCTCGATCTTTCGGATGAGATTATCGCCTGCCATGCATAAAGTCATAACATTCGGTATTCCCTCGTATAACGCCGCCAAGGACATGGACCATTGCATCACCTCCATCTTGGAGGGGAGCAATTACGCCACCGATATCGAGGTTATCGTGGTGGACGACGGCTCCAAGGACGAGACGGCCGCCAAGGCCGACGAGTGGGAGGCCCGTTATCCCGGTATCATCCGCGCGGTGCACCAGGAGAATGGCGGCCACGGTATTGCCGTCCTTTCGGGTCTGCGCGAGGCGCAGGGCACCTACTACAAGGTTGTCGACTCGGACGACTGGCTTGACGGCGCTGCCCTTTCGACCATGCTGTCGATTCTGCGCGGCTTTGAAGAGCGCGACCAGCGCGTTGACCTGTTTATCTCGAACTACGTGTACGAGAAGGTTTACGAGGGCACGCATACCGCTATTGGCTACAAATTTGCCCTGCCGCGCAAAAAGATCTTTTCTTGGGATCAGATCGGTCATTTCCGCCTGGACCAGAACCTACTCATGCACAGCCTGTGCTATCGCACGGATGTGCTGCGCGAGTCCAACCTTCCCATGCCGCCGCACACGTTCTATGTGGACAACATCTACGCCTACGTGCCGCTGCCGCGTTGCAAGACCATGTACTACGCCGACATCGACCTCTACCGCTACTTTATCGGTCGCGAAGGTCAGAGCGTCAACGAGGCAACGATGGTCAAGCGTCTGGACCAGCAGTTCCGTGTTACGCGTATCATGATGGAGTCGTACCACCTGTACAGCGATGTTGGGTCGTCGCGCCTGCGTTCGTACATGATGGGCTATTTCACCATGATGATGGCGATCTGCTCGGTGCTGACCAAGCTTTCCGAGGAAGATTGCGCCGACGAGCGCCTAAAGACGCTGTGGAATGATTTGAAGGCCTATGACGAGCGCATGTATCGTCGCGCTCGCTACGGCGTGGTGGGCTTCTTTACCAATCTGCGCGGACGGGCCGGAGACAAAACCACACTCGGCCTATACCGTCTTGCCTCAAAGATCTTCAAATTCAACTAGCTGCTGAGTAATCGCTGCTGATAGGTTGACTGGGCCCCTTGGCCTTTAGTTTGCTACTGCGAACAGTCCTGCTCGCACGGAAAGCACATTAAGTGCTTTCCGGCTCGTGCGGAACTTGTATCAAACTAAAGGCCAAGGGGCCTCTGCTATAAGAATCGATTGTCAGTTTATTTGAATTTGAAGATCTTCGACGCGCGGTACACAGGGGCCTGGGCTGAAAAGATTTTGGTTGGTAGGTTGCCCGGTGGGTCTTGGTTATGTTTGTCGCGAGTTCCGCACGAGCCGAAGAGCACTTAATGTGCTCTTCGTGCGAGCCAGGACTGTAGAGCAGCAAACATAACCAAGACCCACCGGGCAACCGGACGAGCTGGTTTACTTCGCGGCGCCGGGGATGCCGTGGGAGGTTTTGGCGGTTTTGGCTCCGTTTACGATGGCGGTTTGCAAAGCCCTTACGGCGAGCATGCCCAGCAGGTCTAGGGGAACGGCGGCGCTTGCCTGGGCGCCCAGTTTGCCGCTGGCGAGGGTGTAGATGGTGTCGCCGTCGTTGGTGGTGTGCGTGGGGCGGATGGCGTGTGCGTAGGCGTCTGCGGCCATCTGGGAGACCTTGGTGGCTTGGGCCTTAGTGAGCTCCATGTTGGTGACGATGCAGCTGATGGTGGTGTTGGTGCGGTCGAGCGGCATCTGCATGGATCCGGCGGCGGCAAAGGCTGCGAGTTCCATATCGACGATTTGGTCGCTATCGGCTGAGGTGCGCATGCCGGCGACCCACTCGCCGGTGAGGGGGTCGACAACGTTGCCGCAGGCGTTGACCGAAACCACGGCGCCTACCTTAACGGGACCGAGCGCCACGGCGGCAGTGCCAAGGCCGGCCTTCATGCAGGTGGCAGGGCCCATGAGCTTACCTACGGTGGCACCGGTGCCGGCGCCCACATTGCCTTGCTCGAGCGTGGTGGGGGTGTTGTCGAGTGCCTCGCGCACGGCGGCGATGCCGGCCTCTATGTCGGGGCGTACGGTGGGGTCGCCAAAGGCAAGGTCGAAGATACAGCTGGAGCACACGATGGGCACCTGCGTGGGGCCGACGGACAGACCAATGCCGCGGCTCTCGAGTTCGCGAGCGACGCCGCTTGCAGCCTCGAGGCCAAAGGCCGATCCGCCCGAAAGGCAGACGGCGTGAACCTTGTCGACGGTGTTCTCGGGTCGCAGCAGGTCGGTTTCGCGCGATGCTGGAGCACCGCCGCGAACGTCAACGCCGCCGGTGGCACCCTCGGGCGCCACGATTACGGTGCAGCCGGTGCCAGCCTCCTCGTCCGTATAGTTGCCAAAGCAAAAGCCATCGACATTGCAAACATCGATGGCTTCGAGCAGTGTGTCCATGTTTTCTCCTATCGGTTTTCCGCCGGGCCTTATGCCCGGTCGGGATCCGTACGGTACGGCAAAATTGTAGGCGCTGGGGGATAACCAGCGCCAGATGCAATTACGAGAGTTTTTGAATCGCGCGTGCGACGCGAGCGATGGGCAAGCCCACCACGTTGTAGAAGTCACCCGAAATATCGTGCACAAGCATGCGGCCGCCTGTGCCTTGGATGCCGTAGGCCCCGGCCTTGTCCATGGGTTCGCCGGAGGCAACATAGCGCTCGATCTGCTCTTCGGTAAGCTCATAGAACGTCACGTCGGTCACATCGACAAACGACAGGCTCTCGGCGGCATGCGGAGCGGCCGTGTCGCCTGCCTTAACGATGCAGACGCCGGTTGCGACCTGGTGCGTGCGGCCCGAAAGCTCGCGGAGCATGGTGCGCGCCTCGTCCTCGGTTGCCGGCTTGCCCAGAATCTTGCCATCGAAGGTGACAATAGTATCGGCCGCGACGGTCAGTTCGTTGGGCTCGGCATGCTCGGCGGCAACGGCGGCGGCTTTGGCGCGTGCTAAGCGTTCAACGAGCGTAAGCGGGGCCTCGCCATCAAACGGCGTTTCGTCGATATCGGCAGGAATGATGCGAATGTCATAGCCCGCCTCGCGCATCAACTCGATGCGGCGCGGTGATTGCGAAGCCAAAATCATAGCTGAATGCCCTCGGCGACCTTATCGACGGCCTTGTCGCCGGCGAGCGTGCGCAGCAGCTCAAGCGCAAAGGGGAGCGACTGGGCCATGCCGCTGGCGGTGATGATGTTGCCGTCTTGCGTGACCTTCTCGCCGGTATAGGCGCCTTCGGGGAAGCTTTTCTCAAAGCCAGGGAAGCACGTGGCATGGCGCCCCTCGAGCAGGTCGAGCTCGCCCAGGATAAACGGGGCGGCGCAGATGGCGGCGACGTGCTTGGTCGCGGCGAACTCGCAGACCACGTCGCAGACGCGCTGATCGGCGCGCAGGTTGGTGGCACCGGGCAGGCCGCCGGGCAGCACGACGCAGTCGTACTCGTCAAAGTTGATCTCATCAAAGAGTGCATCGCAGGTCACGGGGATCTGCAGCGAACTTACGACCTCACGCGTGGGCATGATCGAGACGAGTGTGGCACGCACGCCGCCGCGACGCATGACATCGACCATGGTCAAGCATTCAATAGTTTCAAAGCCATCGGCGGCGAGAACGGCAACGCTGGGCATGAGGGTTCCTTTCATAGGCGGCATACAATTAGCCGTCTTATACCCCGAAGACCTCCGCTTGCCACGCTCGATTTCCCAATGATTTTTCTGAGCAATGATTAAGTGGCTAGTTGCGCCTAAGGTGGACGACGGTCTCGCAGTGGAAGGTTTGCGGGAACAGGTCGACTGGCGTGATCTTTACGGGGGAGAAGGTGCCTTCTTCGACAAAGCGTTTGAGATCGCGCGCCAGGGTGGCCGGGTCGCAGCTCACGTAGGCGACATCGCGAGCACTCGTGCTGGCGATAAGGTCGATCGCCTCGGGGGCGAGACCTGCGCGCGGCGGGTCGACCACCAAGACGTCGGCATCCTGGTCGGGGAACTCGCGCACCGCGTCTCCGCCAATGACGTCGACGTTATCAAGCTTGTTGATTTCCAGGTTACGGCGTAGATCGCGCACGGCGGGGCCGTAGGCCTCGACGGCAGCGACAAAGTCGCAGCGGCGGGCGAGCGGCAGGGTAAAGGTGCCGGCACCGCAGTACAGGTCCACGGCAAGCTCGTCTTCCTGCGGATCGAGCGCCTCCATAACGAGCTCGATCAAAATCTCGGCGCCCTTGGTGTTGACTTGGAAAAACGATGGGGCGGACAGGCGCATCTGGCCGTCAGCGATGTTCTCGGTCCACGAGCCCTCACCGGCGAGCATCTCCACCTTAGAGACACGGCGGGCCTTCTTTTCGCCCTTGCTCATCACGCGCACGATGCTCGTGGGATGAGCGGCGTCCGCCAGCACGCGGGAGACCTGCGAGCGCGGAAAAGAGCCTGTCGGCGTCCAGAGTGCGACCTCGAGTGCCTTGGTGCGGCGCGATGCGCGAATGCCCACGCGTTCGAGCCCCAAGTCATGGCTGCCGCTTAGATAGTTAAGTGCGCCGACGACCGATTTGAGTGCCTTCGGGAAGCGCTTATCGAACAGCGGACACATATCGACGGTCACGATTTTGCTGGGGTCGACACCGTGCATGCCAAGGCGCACGCGACCGTTGACGACGGTCGGTTCGAGCTCGATTTTATTGCGGTAGCCCCAGTCGTCCTTGGTGTGGCAGATGGGCTGTACCAACTCATCGACCTGCTCAGGAGCGAACTTGCCGATGCGCTCGAGCGTGGAGCGCAGGTTTTGCTCCTTGGCGGCGAGCTGTGCCGTGCGTGAGAGATTGCCCCACGAGCAGCCGCCGCAGATGCCCACGAAGGGGCAGGGAGGCTGAATGCGATCGGGGCTTGGCTCCAGAATCTCGGTGGTGCGGGCGCGCATGAACGACTTGCCGTCCTGTACGACCTCGGCCTCGACGATGTCGCCTGCCACGGCACCCTGCACAAAGACGGCCTTGCCGTTGTCGGCGTGCGCCAGCCCGTCGGCGCCGTAGGTCATCGATTCTATAGTGAGCTTCATATTCCTGCCTGTCATTCGCGTTGTTGTTCGCACCATGGTAGCAGGGAAAAGCGCCCCGCATCCGAGGCTTTCCTCAAATGCGGGGCGCTTCTACAAACTGCTTCTACAAACGACTATTTCGTCTTGCCGGTAATGAGCGTCTTAAGACCCAGGCCGATCAGGCCCAGACCCATACGCACGCGGCCGGGGCGATGGCGCTCGATGGCCTTGGTCTTGCCAGCGGGCTTATCGCGACGGGCACTCGTCTCGGGTGCGGGCTTGGTGACCTGAGGCTCGGGCCGAGGTACAGGTGCAGGCTCGGGCTCAATGACGGTCGCCTGGACCTCTTGGACCTTGGGTGCTACCGGCTGCGGCTCGGGCTCGGGGGCAGGTTTCGCCTCAATGACGGGCTCGGGCGCGGCCTCGGCGTTGCGATAGGCACGCTCCAGCAGAGCTTCCTGCGAGTTGAAGGGTTTTTCACCCTCTGCACGCTCCACGGGGACCCAGGTGCCGTCGCTCGTGAGGCTGCGGGCCTTCACGTTGTCGCGCAGCTGCATGCCCATGTACTCGTGCACCAGGGCGCGGCAGGTGGGGTCGAGCACGGGGAAGGCGATCTCCACGCGGTGCTCGGTGTTGCGCGTCATCATATCGGCTGAGCTCAGGTAAATCATGTCCGAGTCCACGCCGAAAGCATAGACGCGCGCGTGCTCCAAAAAGCGTCCGACGATGGAGCGGACATGCACGTTCTCGGTCTTGCCCGGAACACCGGGCTTGAGGCACGAGATGCCGCGGATGATCATGTCTATGCGCACGCCGGCACACGATGCCTCGGCGATCTTGTCGATAACCTCGCGGTCGGTCAGTGAGTTGAGCTTAAAGAACACGCGGGCGGGCTCGCCGGCAAGGGCGCGCTGGATCTCGCGGTCAAGCCCGCGCATGATGAGCGGTTTCAGTCCGACGGGCGCCACACCCAGGAAGCGGTAGTCGCCGCGCAGGTTGCCCAGCGACAGATTGCGGAAGAACAGGTTGGCGTCTTCACCGATGCCGGGATGGGCTGTCATGAGCATAAAGTCGCTGTAGAGCTTGGCCGTCTTCTCGTTAAAGTTGCCGGTGCCCAAAAGCGTGAGGCGGGTGAGCGCCATGCCCTCGCGATAGGTGAGCTGGCAGATCTTGGAGTGGCACTTAAAGCCTTCGGAGCCGTAGATGACGGTGCAGCCTGCCTCTTCCAGACGCTCGGCCCACTCGATGTTGTTCTGCTCGTCAAAGCGGGCGCGGAGCTCCATGAGCACCGTGACCTCTTTGCCGTTCTCGGCGGCATCGATCAGCGACTCGCATAGGCGGCTCTGCTTGGCCACGCGGTAGAGCGTGATGCGCAACGAGATGCACTCGGGATCGTAGGCTGCCTCGTGTACCAGATCCAGGAACGGATTCATGGCCTCGTAAGGGTAGAAGAGCAGCTTGTCGTGCTGCAGCACCTGCTCGCGGATGGAGCGGGTCATGTCGATGGTGGGGTTGGGCTGTGGCTTAAACGGCGTAAAGAGGAGCTCGTTGCGCAGGTGCTCGGGAATCTTGCCCTCAATGCCAAAGACGTAGCCCAGGTTGAGCGGGATATCGCAGGTAAAGACAGAGCGGCGCGAAAGCTCGAGCGCCTTGCGGATAGTCTTGAGCGTCGCCTTCTCGAGCGACCCCGAGACCGCGAGCACTACCGGCTGCAGGCGCAGGCGCTTCTTGAGAATGCGCTTCATGTGCTGGCGGTAGTCCTCTTCCTCTTCGACGCCCTCGCCGTCCGGATCGATGTCGGCGTTGCGGGTGACGCGGATCAGCGCACGATCCAGCGGCTTATAGGAGCCAAAGCAGCTGTCCAGGCAGGCGAGGATGACGTCCTCGAGCAAGATGTAGGAGTAGGTGCCGGTGGGCGAGGGGATCTCGACCACGCGGTTCATCGAGGCGGGAATCTCGATAAGGCCCAGTAGGCTCTCCTCGTCGGTGGCGCCGTCCAGACCACAGGCCAGATAGAGCGCGCCGTTGCGCAGGTTGGGGAAGGGGTGGCGAGGATCGATGACCAGCGGCGAGATGACCGGCGACACGTAGGCCTGGAAGTAGCGGGTTACAAAGGTGCGCTCCTCGGGCGTAAGCGAATCGATGTGGGCGCGGTGAACGCCCAAGGTGTCGAGCTTGCCCTCGATGCTCTTAAAGATGGACTCCCAACGGGTAAGGAGCCCGGGCATTTCGGCCATGACAGCATCGACCTGTTCGGAGGCGGTCATATTGCTCTTGTTGTCGACAGGTTGTTTTTTGAGCTCCGCCAGATCGGACAGGCCGCCCACACGCACCATAAGGAACTCGTCGAGGTTGGACTCGAAGATCGAGACGAACTTTAGTCGCTCGAATAACGGAACGGTTTCGTCGAAGGCTTCGTCGAGCACGCGGTTGTCAAAGCGTAGCCAGCTGAGCTCTCGGTTTTGCGTGTATGAGAAGTCGCGCGGCGGTTTGCGCAGCTTTGCGGCGGCTTGCTTCTTTTCGATTTTGCTCGGCATATGCATCTGTCCGTTCAGTCCCCACAGGGGACGGTAGCCTAACACTATTCACTATTGTCTCAATTTAGTCGACTTGTGGCACGGACGTATTGCGCGAACGGTATCTTTACCTACTTCTTACGCTGCCAAGGCATGCAACTAACTGCCCAACTCGTTTAGAAACAATCTATATCCATACTCAATTGGTGAGGATGTATGAATAAGAATGATTGCGAGCTGAATATAATCGAATCCAAATTGAATCATGAACAAACGACATATATATGCAGAAAACCGTTTTAGCTATGCAATTCCTAAACATGAAAATATTTGTGCAATCTAGCTTAATTCCTTAGAAAAAAGAACATTTACCTTTGAAAACCTGCTTTAGAGAACCGAAGTGCATCATGGGGGAATGATATGAGATATGCCGTTCATCGCACTTTGCTGACCGTTCGGGGGCGAGGTGGAATTGCGGGTGGTTTTTGGATATAACTAGAGCTGTCAGCAAGCAGCGTCCCAAACGGAGGGGCGCTGATTAATTCGGCCAGTAAGGCCCGAAAGAAAGGTAGGAGGCCATGACGAAAGGTCTGCACGTGCCTTCCGAGATCGGCAAGCTCAGGAAGGTCTGCCTGCACCGTCCCGGCGACGAGCTCCTCAACCTGCCGCCCGACGAGCTCGAGCGACTCCTGTTCGACGACGTCCCGTTCCTGGAGGTCGCGCAGCAGGAGCACGACACCTTCGCCCAGATCCTGAGGGACCAGGGCGTGGAGGTCCTCTATCTCGAGAACCTCGTCGCCGAGGTGTTCGACCAGGTCCCCGGCGCCCGCGCCGAGTTCACCGACCAGTACATCGCCGAGGCAGGCATCCGCGGCCAGCAGATGCCGCAGATCGTCCGCGAGAAGCTGGACTCCATCGAGGACAACCTCGAGTTCGTCAAGAAGACCATGGCCGGCATGACCAAGTCCGAGATCGACATGCCCCTCACGGCGTCCACGACCCTCGACTCCCTGGTCAACTCCGAGTCCGAGTCCGACCTGATCATCGACCCGATGCCCAACCTCTACTTCACCCGCGACCCGTTCGCGGTCGTCGGCGAGGGCGTCAACCTCAACCGCATGTACTCGGTCACCCGCAACCGCGAGACCCTGTACGGCAAGTACGTCTTCAAGTACCACCCCGACTACAAGGACGTCTCCCTGTACTTCCGCCGCGACTGCCAGTTCCACACCGAGGGCGGCGACGTGCTGAACATCAACGAGAAGACCCTCGCCGTCGGCATCTCCCAGCGCACCCAGGCCGCCGCTATCGACGTCATGGCCCAGAACATCTTCTGGAACTCCGACTCCAAGGTCGAGCGCATCCTGGCCTTCGACATCCCGGTCTCGCGCGCCTTCATGCACCTCGACACGGTCTTCACCCAGATCGACGTCGATAAGTTCACGATCCACCCCGCCATCATGGGCACCCTGCGCGTCTACGAGCTGACCGCCGGCAAGAACCCGGGCGACGTGAACATCCGCCTGATCGAGGACACCCTCGAGCACGTCCTGGAGGACGCCACCGGCGTCGACCAGGTCAAGCTGATCCCCTGCGGCGGCGGCGACCCGATCGCGGCCTCCCGCGAGCAGTGGAACGACGGCTCCAACACCCTGTGCGTCGAGCCCGGCAAGATCTGCGTCTACGCCCGCAACACCGTCACCAACGACGTGCTGTACAAGGAGGGCCTGGACCTTCTCGTCGTGCCCTCCGCCGAGCTCTCCCGCGGCCGCGGCGGCCCGCGCTGCATGAGCATGCCCTTCTGGCGCGAGGACCTCTAAGTCTTTCCGTTTCCGGTGCGGTCCCCCTACAACCGCACCGGTTTCGCCCGTCAAACGGGCGACACTAATACTTACGTAATTCATTTCTTCGAAAGGAAACGAACCATGGGTGTTAACCTCTCCGGCCGTAGCTTCCTCAAGCTCCTCGACCTCACCACCGAGGAGATCGAGTACCTGCTCAAGCTCTCCAAGAACTTCAAGGATATGAAGCGCGCTGGCGTTCCGCACCGCTATCTCGAGGGCAAGAACATCGTTCTGCTCTTCCAGAAGACCTCCACTCGTACCCGCTGCGCCTTCGAGGTCGGCGGCATGGATCTGGGCATGGGCGTCACCTACCTCGATCCCGGTTCGTCGCAGATGGGCAAGAAGGAGTCCATCGAGGACACTGCCCGCGTTCTCGGCCGCATGTATGACGGCATCGAGTTCCGTGGCTTTGCCCAGGACGACGTCGAGGAGCTCGCTGCTAAGTCCGGCGTGCCCGTGTGGAACGGCCTGACCACTGAGTGGCACCCCACCCAGATGCTCGCCGACATCCTGACCGTCCAGGAGAACTTCAACTACGACATCAAGGGCAAGACCCTCGTCTTCATGGGCGACTGCAAGAACAACGTTGCTCGCTCCCTCATGGTTGTCTGCTCCAAGCTCGGCATGAACTTCGTGGCCTGCGGCCCCGAGGAGTGCATGCCCGCCGATGACGTCATCGAGGCCTGCAAGCCCATCGCTGAGGCCAACGGCTGCACCATCAAGCTGACCACCGACGTCAAGGACGGCGTCACCGGTGCCGACGTTATCTACACCGACGTGTGGGTCTCCATGGGCGAGCCCGACGAGGTCTGGGCCGAGCGCATCGCTCAGCTCACCCCGTATCGTGTCACCTCCGAGGTCATGGCTATGGCCAACCCGGGTGCCATCTTCCTGCACTGCCTGCCCAGCTTCCACGACACCAACACCACCATTGGCGCCGAGAAGTGCGAGCAGTTCGGCATCACCGAGCAGGAGGTCACCGACGAGGTCTTCGAGAGCCCCGCTTCCAAGGTCTTCGACGAGGCCGAGAACCGCATGCACACCATTAAGGCTGTCATGTACGCCACGCTCAAGTAAGAGCATCTGGCATCTCGCTCGGGGTGTATTGCTGCACACCCCGAGCGGTTTTATCTGGTAAAAATCTCGCATCAAGCGGCAGGCACGGCACGGAAGAGCCGCTTCGGGCGAGATCAGTAAATGATTTATGAAGGGGGGATGAGAACTATGACTGAGACCGCTAAGAAAAAGCGCGGTATGCCTTCATCGTTCACCATTCTTCTTGCTCTGCTGGCAATTGTTGCAGTGATTACCGTTATCGTCTCCGGCACGTCCGGCGGCGCGGTTACTGCCGCCCGTCTGAGCGATTTCTGCACCGCCCCGATTCTGGGCTTCGCTGACGCTCTGCCCGTCTGTCTCTTCGTTATGATCCTCGGCGGCTTCCTCGGCATGATGACCGAGACCGGCGCCCTGGACAACGGCATCGCCGTTCTGGTGCAGAAGCTTAAGGGCAACGAGATTATGCTCATTCCCGTGCTGATGCTCATCTTCTCCCTCGGTGGTACCACCTATGGTATGTGCGAGGAGACCGTTCCCTTCTACGCCCTGCTCGCCGCTACCATGATGGCCGCTGGCTTCGACCCCATGGTCGGTGCCGCTACCGTCCTGCTCGGCGCTGGCTGCGGCTGCCTGGGCTCCACGGTTAACCCGTTCGCCGTCGGCGCTGCCGTCGACGCTCTGACCGGCGTTGGCATTGAGGTCAACCAGTCCATCATCATCGGCCTCGGTGCCGTCCTGTGGATTGTCACTACTGCCATGTCCATCGTCTTCGTGATGAACTATGCCAAGAAGGTCAAGGCTGACAAGGGTTCCACCATCCTGTCGATGCAGGAGCTCAAGGACGCCGAAGAGGCTCACGGCAAGGCTGCTTCCGAGGTCCACAAGGAGGTCAAGCTCACCGGTCGTCAGAAGGGTGTTCTGATCGCCTTCGCCTTCACCTTCGTCGTCATGATCGTCGGCTTCATTCCGCTGGCCGACCTCAACGAGGGCGTCGCCAACTTCTTCGACGCCGGCGCTGTCTACGACGCCGACGGTAACACCGTCGTCCAGGGCTGGTCTGCCCTGATCACCGGCCTGCCCATTGGTCAGTGGTACTTCGACGAGGCTTCCACCTGGTTCTTCCTCATGGCCGTCCTGATCGGTATCATCGGTGGCCTGTCCGAGAAGCAGATCGTCAACACCTTCATCACCGGCGCTGCCGACATGATGTCCGTTGTTCTCGTCATCGCCCTCGCCCGTGGTATCTCCGTCCTCATGGCTAACACCGGCCTCGACGTCTACGTCCTCGACGCTGCCGCCAATGCTCTGGCTGGCCTGTCCGGCGTGATCTTCGCTCCCATGAGCTTCCTGGTCTACTTCGGCCTGTCCTTCCTGATCCCTTCGACCTCTGGTATGGCCACCGTCTCCATGCCCATCATGGGACCGCTGGCTGTTAAGCTCGGCTTCTCGCCCGAGGTCATGGTCATGATCTTCTCCGCCGCCATCGGTGTCGTGAACCTGTTCACCCCGACCTCCGGCGCCATCATGGGCGGTCTCGCCCTGGCCAAGATCGAGTGGACGACCTGGCTCAAGTTTGCCCTTAAGCTCATCGTCGCTCTCTCCGTCGTCTGCGCCATCATCCTGACCGTCGCCTGCGTGTTGATCTAAGTACCCAACGGGTACCCCACGGAAACCTTGACGATCCTGTAAAGGATCACCTGGTCATCGTCTGTCCGGTGGGGTAAACCCACCGGTAGACTCCTACCTTTAGCCCCCTTCCGTTCCGTGCGCGGGAGGGGGCGCACTTATGTTGCGCGGTTCTACGAACCGCGCAACCAGTCGACGCTGCGCGCCGCCCAGGACGACAATTTGTCATTCAAAAGGCAAGGCATGACCAAAAGGTCTATGCCTCGCCTTTTTCATGCCAACTTGTACGTCCTGGACGGCGCTCGCTGTCCGTCCTCTGCCTGCGGCGCTTTCCATTGTTGGTGCAGAGGGCGCTTTGCCTACTCTGGCGGGCTTTCGCTGGCTTATGCTCAACCTGCGACGTTTCCATTATTGATACAAAGGCCAGGTTTGTTTGAACCAAAAAGGGGAAGTTGCGGTGGAATAGTTCCTGTTTGGCCGTCTTGAGGGGTTAAACGGGAACTATTTCACCGCAACTTATCGATGGCGTGTTTGGTTGGTGCCAGTTGATTGCTTGGGCGTTGGGGAGGGTCTGCTCCGTTATAATCGCCTAGAACATTAATTGGAAACGGGACGGGAGCCATACATG
>URIJ01000023.1 GCA_900547835.1 uncultured Collinsella sp. | reverse complement strand
GAGCGGCAATCTGCCTTTCAACTTCGGCGGCATGACCAGAAGGTCAATGCCGCCTCGTTTCAAGGCACCTTGCTCGCTTTGGCGGGTTTTCGCTGTCGGTGCCATAACATCGGCGTTTGCGTTGCTGGCGAAAAGTAGTCGTTGGGGACGTTCTTAAACGACTATGACCCCTTTGCACCAGTTTCTGTCGAGTCGGTGCTTCTTGCGGGTTGCCCGTATAATGGTTTGCGTATGAACCGCAACCAAGGAGTTCCAGTTTATGGACCAGAGCCTTTTTAAATTCGATCTGATCGCCGAGGATCCGACGACGCATGCGCGTGCCGGCGTGCTGCACACCCCGCACGGCGACATCGAGACGCCGATCTTTATGCCCGTGGGCACCAAGGCAAACGTCAAGGGCATTCCTACCGAGACTGTCAAACAGCTCGGCGCCCAGATCGTGCTTGCCAATACCTATCACCTGTCCATGCGTCCCGGCGAGGACACCATCGCCGAGCTGGGCGGCCTGCACAAGTTTATGAACTGGCACGGCCCCATTCTTACCGACTCGGGCGGCTTCCAGGTGTTCAGCCACAACGACGCCGTCAAGCTCACCGACGAGGGCGTGCGCTTTATCGTCAACGATTACGACGGCCGCCACGTGTTCTGGACGCCCGAGGACAACATGGAAATCGCCATGAAGCTCGGCTCCGACATCTGCATGCAGCTCGACCAGTGCCCGGGCTATCCCGCCACGCGCGCCTACGTTGAGCGCGCCGTTGAGCTGTCGAGCATGTGGGCCGAGCGCTGCTATAAGGCGCATACCCGCGACGACCAGGCGCTCTTTGGCATTGTTCAGGGCGGCATGCACCTAGATCTGCGCCTGCGCTCGCTGCGCCATCTGGAGGAGTGCGGCGACTTCCCCGGTTACGGCATTGGCGGCTACTCGGTGGGCGAGGACCACGAGACCATGTTCGAGACCCTGGCACCACTCGTAAGCGAGTACATGCCCAAGCACAAGCCGCGCTACCTGATGGGCGTCGGCAACCCCACCACCCTCGTGCGCGGTGTGGGTGTGGGCATCGACATGTTCGACTGCGTGCTGCCGACGCGCACCGGCCGCATGGGTACGGCGTTCTCCAGCGAGGGTCGCCTCAACTTCCGCAACGCTCGCTTTGCGCACGACGATGGCCCCATCGATCCCACCTGCACCTGCCCGGTGTGCACGGGCGGCTACAGCCGCGCGCTCATCCGCCACATGGTCACGCAGAAGGAGATGCTCGGCGGCATTCTGCTTTCGATGCACAACATCTACTACCTGCTCAACCTTATGCAGCGCGCCCGCCAGGCCATTATCGAGGGCCGCTACGGCGCGTTTGTGAGCGACTGGATGAACAGCCCTGCGGCGGTGGACTACTAAGAGCGGCGCGGGCGCTTGCAAAGCGCGGGCAACGGCAAGGGACGAGCGCCGGCCGGTCATCACGTTCGCTAACACCGTCTGCGCGACCGATGACCGATAGCTTGCAAGCACTTGATGCATCGTGGGTACCATACCGAATAGTTGATGTTCGGGCGGGTGTTTGGCGCATGGCGTCGACCCCGCCCGTTTTTCTTTTTCTCGATAGGAGTACCCATGATTAAGAATGAGAACGTCGAGGGCGAGCCTGCCTACGACGAGACGTACCGCCGCGGCCCCGTGGTCATGCGCGGCCCCATGATTCCTAAGGACAACACCTATGCCAACTTGCTGGCGCCCGAGGAGTCGACCGACTGGCTGCATGCCGATCCGTGGCGCGTGCTGCGCATTCAGGCAGAGTTTGTCGATGGTTTTGGCGCGCTTGCCGAGCTTGGTCCTGCAGTGACCATCTTCGGCAGTGCCCGCACGCCCAAGACCGATCCGCTCTACAAGGCGGCGCGCACAGTCGGCCGTAAGATTGCCCAGCGCGGCGTGGCGGTTATCACCGGCGGCGGTCCCGGCGTCATGGAGGCGGCCAACAGGGGAGCGGCGAGTGTCAACGGCAAGTCGGTCGGCTTGGGTATCGAGCTTCCGCACGAGCAGGGGCTCAACAAATACGTGAACCTTGGCATGGACTTCCGTTACTTCTTTGTGCGCAAGACTATGTTCGTCAAATACAGCTCGGGCGCTATTGTGTTTCCCGGCGGGTTTGGCACGCTCGACGAGATGTTCGAGGTGCTCACGCTGGTGCAGACGCACAAGGTAAAGCGCATGCCGCTCGTGCTGGTGGGCACCGAGTACTGGCAGGGCCTGTTCGACTGGCTCAACGGCCCGGTGATGGACGCCGATATGATTAGCCCGCTCGATCCGGAGCTTGTGCACATCACCGACGACCTCAACGAGGCCGTCGACATTGCCCTGAGCGGGCTGATGTAGGGTGCTGTGACTGTTGTTATAGTAATGTGAACGGCATACTGATGCTATTTAACATCAGTATGCCATCTAAACTGGGTATACTGATGCAAAAGACGAGGCGAGGAGGTCGCGTATGTCTACTGCAACGGTTAAGCCTACGACGGTTCGCATCGAAGAGGGGCTCAAGGAACAGGCGACTGAGTTTTTGGATACGGTTGGTCTGAGTCTCAATTCGTATCTCAACCTTGCTGTTCGGCAGCTGGTAAATCAGCGAAAGATTCCTTTTGAGATTGTAGGAAGGGCGGAGGTGCCCAACGAGGCGACGAGGCGTGCCATGGTGATCGCCGAGGCTCATGAGTTGGGGATTTTGCCGGACGATAGCCCGTCATTCAATAACGCTGATGAGCTTATGTCATTCCTCGATGAGGAATAGCGATGTTCGAGATTAAAGTCGAGGCTCAATTTAAGGCGGACTACAAACGAACGATGCGCATGCATCCGCAGCTAAAAAGTGAGTTTAAAGCGGCGGTTGCAGAGCTTGTGGCTCATGGGTCACTTCCGGCGGAGTATGGCGCCCACGAGCTCTCAAACCCGGGCGGAAACTACAACGGCCACATCGATTTCCATCTATCCGATGGCTTGGTCGATGTGGTCGTTCTCTACTTGCCGCATAAGACTAATCCTGTGATCAGGCTGGTCAGAATGGGCTCGCATGAGGAGCTATTCCAGGGCCCGCAGGGCTGATTGCCGATTTCTAAGTTGCGGTGGAATAGGGATTGATTTGCGGCTGATAAGCCAAAAACAGTCCCTATTTCACCGCAAGTGGTATGGGTGGCCCTAATTGGCAGGTTGGTAGCGGGGGCAGTAACTGATGGCGGTGGCGTCGACGCCTACGTGGGTGGCGATGGTGCAGCCGATGGGGCCGGTGCCGGCGTCCACGTAGTCTTGGCCTGCTAGCGCTTGGTTGACGAGCTCTTGCTCCTCGGCGGCGCCGGTCGTGAGCACGCGCACGCTGGAGCCCGGATACTCGGCCAAAAATGCGAGGCAATCGGCCATGGTGTTGGTAACGATGCGCTTGGCACCGCGGCCCTTTTTTATGGCCTTGATCTCGCCCGATTTCCACTCCGGCGAAACGGCCAGGCGAATGTTGAGCATTTGCGTGAGCTGGCCGGCGAGCTTGGGCGCGCGGCCGTTCTTAACGAGATTCTCGAGCGTGCGGGGAATCAGCAGCAGGTGGGCGTCGGGCAGCGTCGCGCGGATCTGCGCCTCGGTCTCGTCCAGGCTGCGGCCGTCCTCGCGCATGGCGAGCGCGTACTCCACCAGCAGGCCCTCGGCGCCCGAGCCGGTGCGCGAATCGATGCAGCGCACGTCGAGCTCGTGGGTATCGGCCACCTGGCACGCGTTGGCGTAGCAGGCGGACCACTCGCTGCACAGCGAGATAAAGATGGCGCTGTCGTGGCCGTCGGCGAGCACGCGGTCAAAGAGCGCCTTGAACTCGCCGGCGCTCGGCTGCGAGGTGTGCGGCAGCTGCTCGGAGCCAGCCATGCGGGCGACGTATTCCTCGGCGGTAATCTGCACCTGGTCGAGCAGGTCCTCGCCCTCGATAATCACATGCAGCGGAATCACGTAAATGCCGAGCTCTTGGGCACGGGCGGGGGAGATGTCCGACGTGGAGTCGGTTATGATGGCAAAAGACATAATTGCACCTTTCGTTGGGGCGCGGCAGCGCCGCCTTCTGAAAGCAAAGTGCGACAAGTATAGTGGAGTTGCTCTACATTGCCAGGTTCAATTGTTGAATAGTCAACAGTTTGAAGTGGTGGTGTGGAAATCATCAACTGGGGAAGAGGGATGCCGATGGAGGCGCTGGAGATATGCAAACGGCCGGTCGTGCTGTTTGATTTTGATGGCACGGTGGCAGATACGGGCCGGGCAGTGATGACCTCGACGCGCAAGACGCTGGCTGCGCGCGGGTTTTCGGAGGCGCAGATGGGTGACCTGCGCCGCATGATCGGGCCGCCCCTGTGGAAGAGCTTCCACGACTTTTATGGCTTTTCCCGCGAGGAGTCGCTTGTGGTGGCCGATGAGTACCGCGCCTTTTTTGATGAGCTGGGACCGGGGGAGTACCCCGTGTTCGATGGGATTCCCGAGCTGCTGGATGGGTTGGCCGCCCAGGGCAAGCGTATGGCCGTGGCGACGTCTCGCATGGAGGCGAAGTGCATCGATATGGTTCATGAGCTGGGGCTTTGCCAGTTCGAAGCCGTGGTTGGCATGAATTCGCCGCAGGGGCGCGAGACCAAGGCAGATTCGGTCCGCGATGCGCTGGCGGCGCTCGGTGCGACGGCCGACGAGGCCGTGATGATCGGCGACCGCTTTAACGATGTGGAGGGCGCGCACGCGATGGGTGTGCCGTGTATCGGCATCTATTCGGGCGCGGCGGCGCCGGGGGAGCACGAGGCCGCGGGTGCCGATGCGGTGGTGCACTCGGTGGCCGAGCTTGCTAAACTTTTCGCTATATAAGTATGTGATGTGAGGGGCGGGCACGCTGCCGCTCATTGGTAAGGAGGTCGTCCATGAATCAGGTGGAGCAGAGCGTCGCCGAGTATGTCGACGAGGTCTGGGAAGATGTCGTCGCCGATATCGAGCAGCTGGTGAGCTATCCGTCCGTGGCAGTTTCTGCCGATGCAGAGCCCAGCGCGCCGTTTGGCCGCCCGGTCCGTGACGCGCTCGATTGCGCGCTCGGCATTGCGCAAAAGCTCGGCTACCAGACGAGCGACGACGAGGGCTATGTGGGCATTGCCGATATCCCGGGCCGCGGTGACAAGCAGCTCGCGACCATTTGCCATGTGGACGTGGTGCCCGCCGGCCCCGGCTGGAACACCGACCCGTTTGCGATGGAGCGTCGCGAGGGCTGGCTGCTCGGCCGCGGCGTTATCGACGACAAGGGTCCGGCGGTGCTGTCGCTCTACGCCGGCGCCTATCTGCTCAAGCACGGGATTGTGCCGCGCTACACCTTCCGCGCGCTGCTGGGCTGCGATGAGGAAGTGGGCATGTCCGACGTTCACCATTATCTGGAGAACCACGCAGACCCCGACTTTCTGTTTACGCCCGATGCCGAGTTCCCGGTCTGCAATGCCGAGAAGGGCCAGTTTGGGGCGACGTTTGTGAGCTCCAAGATCGACGGCGGGCGCATTGTGTCCTGGAGCGGTGCCGAGGCGAGCAACGCCATTCCGTCGCAGTCTATCTGCGAGCTTGCGATTGCCGTCGATGAGCTGCCGGCGCCCGTTGAGAACGCCGACCGCCTGGAGATCACGGCGCTCGATAACGGTCATGCGCAGATTTTCGCCCACGGCATTGGCGGTCATGCCTCGATGCCCGAGGGAACGGTCAATGCCGTCGGCCTGATCGTGGCGTATCTGCGCGAGGCCGAGGATGCGTTTGGTGCGCGCGACGAGCGCCTGCTGACGCCTGCCGAGCACGAGTTCGTTAAGTTCTTGGCCTTTGTGCACGCGGATGCCTATGGTCGTGGCCTGGGAATCGATGCGACGAACACGGCGTTTGGCCCGCTCACGTGCAACCCCGGCGTCATCCGCGTGGTGGATGGCCACATTGAGCAGGTCATCGACGTGCGCTTCCCCGACAGCACGAGTGCCGATACCATCCGCGAGCAGCTCGATCCGCTCGTGGGCCGTTTCGGCGTGACGTGCCAGCTGGGTCGCGCGAAGGTGCCGTTCTCGGTCTCTGCCGACGACCCGGCCGTGAAGGCGCTGATTGACACCTATAACGAGTTTACGGGTAAGCATGCCGAACCCTTCGCCATGGGCGGTGGCACGTACGCACGCAACTTTGCCCGCGCCGTCTCGTTTGGCCCCGAGGAGACCGGCCTGGAGCTGCCCTCGTGGGGCGGCCAGATGCACGGCCCCAACGAGTGCGCCAACGAGGAACAGCTCAAGCAGGCGCTCAAGATCTATATTGTTGCGATCCTCCGTTTGAATGAATTAGAGCTTTAAGGTCTCGCGGTTTCCCAATCTAAGTTGCGGTGGAATAGTTCCTAGAATGGGCCATTTGATGGCCAAGCAGGAACTATTTCACCGCAACTTTGTTTTTATTGGTGTAAAAAGCGTGCCATGCTTGGGTGGGGATTGTTATTCGTTTGTAAAGCCGAGTCGCGCTTGCGGTAAGGGTCTATCAGATGCCCGTAAGAAACCGCAGTTGGCGCGGGCGCTGCCCGGTCGGGGCCGTATCTTTCCAAACAGCAAAGCGGGCAGGGTGCCCGCGAATCGCATGTATGAAAGGAAGATCATGCTCGATCAGGCTTATTCTCGTCGTCAGTTCCTCGGCCTCGCTGGTGGTCTTGCCAGCATCGTCGGTCTCGGTCTCGTTGGGTGCGGCGGCTCCGGCGCATCCGATGCCGCCGACAAGGGCAGCGCCGCTGCCGCTGCCGAGTCTGTCTCCGGCGAGGTGACCTACGACGGCGCCTCTTCGTTCCAGGCTCTCGTCGAGGCCGCTGCCGAGAAGTTCATGGATGCCAACCCGGACGTCTCCGTCTCCGGCTCGGGTAACGGTTCGGGCAAGGGCCTGACCGCTGTTGCCGCCGGCACCGTCACCATCGGCAACTCCGACGTCTTCGCCGAGACCAAGCTCGAGGCCGACCAGGTCAAGAACCTCGTCGACCACGAGGTCGCCGTCGTGGGCATGGGCCCCGTCGTCTCTAAGAACGTCAAGGTCGATGACCTGTCCCTCGAGCAGCTCAAGGGCATCTTCTCCGGCCAGATCACCAACTGGAAGGAGGTCGGCGGCGACGACGCCACCATCGTCGTCCTCAACCGCAAGGCCGGCTCCGGTACCCGCGCCACCTTCGAGGCCGCCGTCTTTGGCGACGAGACCGTCGACTTTAAGGGCGACGCCGAGCTCGACAAGTCCGGCGACGTCCAGACTCAGATGGGCAGCACCGATAACGCCATCTCCTACCTCGACTTCTCGCACTTCGATGACTCCAAGTTCAACGCCATCAAGGTCGAGGGCGTCGAGCCCAAGAGCAAGAATGTCACTGATGACTCCTTCAAGATCTGGGCTACCGAGCACATGTACTGCTCCAAGGACGCCGACGAGGCCACCAAGGCCTTCCTGGAGTTCATGCTTTCCGACGACGTCCAGGGCAAGCTCGTCGAGGAGCAGGGCTTCATCCCCGTCTCTGCCATGAAGGTCGTCAAGGACGCCAGCGGCAAGGTCTCTGCTAAATAAGTAATCGCCCCGGAAAGGTTTGCAATGGCAAAACAGCTGCCAAAGCGCGACCTTGAGAACGTGGGCCTGGGCGTCACGGGCGCGTGCGTAGCGCTCGTGACGCTTGTCGTTGCCGCGCTCATCTTTATGGTCGCCCAAAAGGGCCTCTCGGCTTTCGTTAAGGACGGCGTCTCGGTCGTCGAGTTTTTCACCGGCACCAAGTGGGACCTGGCCAACACAGCCGAAAACGGCCTGCCCTATACCGGCGCCCTGCCCCTGATCGTCACCTCGTTTGCGGTCATGGTGCTCTCCACGCTTATCGCGCTGCCCATCGCCATCGGCTCTGCCATCTTTGCGGTCGAGATTAGCCCTAAGTTTGGCTCTAAGATCTTTCAGCCGCTCATTGAGCTTTTGACCGGCATCCCCTCGGTCGTCTTTGGCCTGATCGGTTTTCACGTGGTCGTCGGTCTTATGAAGAGCGTTTTCCACGTGAGCACGGGCCTGGGCATCTTGCCCGGCGCCATCGTGCTGGCCGTCATGATCCTGCCGACCATGACCACGCTTTCGGTCGATGGCCTGCGCGCCGTGCCCGACGGCTACCGCCAGGGCTCGCTCGCGCTGGGCTACACCCGCTGGCAGACCATCTGGCACGTGGTGCTCAAGTCCGCCATGCCGTCGCTCATGACCGCGGTTATCTTGGGCATGACCCGCGCCTTTGGCGAGACGCTCGCCGTGCGCATGGTCATCGGCGGCATCGAGGCCATGCCGACGTCGCTGCTGTCGCCGGCTTCGACCATCACCACCACGCTCACCACGTCCATGGCAGTCTATGCCGAGGGCTCGGCCCAAGACGATGTTCTGTGGGCGCTCGGCCTGCTGCTGATGGGCATGAGTCTCATCTTCATCCTGATCATCCACCTCATTGGCCGCAAGGGGGCGAAGGCTCGTGGCTAGCACGCGCATCCACATCGACGAGGCGAGACTCGGGCGTGTCCAAAAACAGGACCGCATCGCCACGGGCGTGTTGACGGCAATCGTCGCCATCGTCATGCTCATCGTCGTTTCCATGGTGGCCTACATCCTGTTCGAGGGCATCTCGACGCTGTTCCAGCCGGGCTTCCTCACGGAGCCGTCGCGCGCCAACGGAACCCAAGGCGGCGTGCTCTACCAGCTGTTCGACTCGTTCTACCTGCTGCTGATCACCCTGATCATCTCGGTGCCTATCAGCCTGGGCGGCGCGGTCTTCCTAGTCGAGTACGCACCGGATGGCCCCGTTCGCGACATCGCCTCCACTGCCATCGAGACGCTGTCCTCGCTGCCTTCCATTGTCGTCGGCATGTTCGGCTTTCTGGTGTTCTCGGTGCAGCTGGGGTGGAAGTACTCCATCATCTCCGGCGCCGTCGCGCTCACCATGTTCAACATCCCCATCCTGGTACGCGTGATTCAGCAGGCGCTCGAGGACGTGCCACAGGCCCAGCGCGATGCGTGCCTGGCCATGGGCCTCACCCGCTGGGAGGCCACGCTGCACATCCTGATCCCCGAGGCCATGCCTGCCATCGTGACCGGCATCGTGCTTTCGGCCGGCCGCGTGTTTGGCGAGGCCGCGGCACTGCTCTTTACCTCGGGCATGAGCTCGCCGGTGCGTCTGAACTTCTTGAGCTTTAACCTGTCGAGCCCCACCTGCGCCTGGAACGTGTTCCGTCCCGGTGAGTCGCTCGCCGTGCACATCTACAAGATTTACGGCGAGGGCAGCCCCGAGGCCCAGCAGATCGTTTGGGGCACCGCTGCACTGCTGATGATCTGCGTGCTGCTGTTTAACGTAATCGCCCGTATCGTGGGCAAGCAACTGGCAAGGAAGATGACGGCCGAATGAGCGAGATGAATGCAACGCCCGCAACCGAGGCGGCCACGTCCGAGACCCAGGACGTTCTGTCGAGTGTGGGGGAGAGCGAAAAACGCGTTCGCGTGAGCGGCAAGGCCGTGAGCGACGAAGTCGTGCTCTCCACCAAGGACGTCAACGTGTACTATGGCGACCACCATGCGCTGCATAACACGTCGCTCGACTTTCACAAGGGCGAGATCACGGCGCTCATCGGGCCTTCGGGCTGCGGTAAGTCGACCTTTTTGCGCAGCCTCAACCTGATGAATCGCGAGATTCGCGGTTGCCGTGTGGAGGGCGAGATTAACTACCGCGGGCGCAACGTGAACACCAAGACCGAGAACACCTACGAGCTGCGTAGGTCCATTGGCATGGTGTTCCAGCAGCCCAACCCGTTCCGCAAGTCCATTCGCGACAACATCACGTTTGCGCCTAAGCGCCACGGCATCACCGACCGCGACGAGCTCGACCGCATGGTCGAGGAGAGCCTGCGCGGCGCGGCGCTGTGGGACGAGGTCAAGGACAAGCTCGACAAGAGCGCCTATGCGCTTTCGGGCGGTCAGCAGCAACGTCTGTGCATTGCGCGCACGCTGGCGCTCAACCCCGACGTGATCCTGTTTGACGAGCCCTGCTCGGCGCTCGACCCCATCTCGACGTTGGCGATCGAGGACCTTATGTCGTCGATCGTGGCCGACCGCGCCATTGTCATCGTGACGCACAACATGGAGCAGGCGTCGCGCGTGTCCAACCGCACGGCGTTCTTCTACATGGGCGATATGGTCGAGTACGACGAGACCGACGAGATTTTCCAACGGCCCAAGGATAAGCGGCTGAATGATTACCTCACCGGCATGTTCTCCTAGTCCGGGACATGCTTGAGGCCCGCGGCGGCCACGGTCGCCACGGGACTGATTGGAGAGGCGGGTCATCTCTTGCGGGAGATGGCCCGCCTTTTGCTCTGCGACCGAAACGACCACCACAAAGGGGACAGGCGCCTTCGTGGTGGTTTGGGGTGGGGCTCGCTGCTATCATGGACAACGTTGAATTTCTACGAAGGAGCAGGGCATATGGCGATTCTTTTGGGATGCGATTCCGTCAGCCTAGAGTTTCCCACCAAGCATATTTTCGATAGCGTGACGCTCGGCGTGGGCGAGGGCGACCGCATTGGTATTGTCGGTAAAAACGGCGACGGCAAGTCGACGCTGCTGAGCGTGCTCGCCGGCACGCTGGAGCCCGACGACGGCCGCGTGACGCACCGCCGCGGCACGACGATCGGTCTGCTCGGCCAAAAGGACCAGCTTGTCGACACCGATACCGTGCATCATGCCGTTGTGGGCGACGCCCCCGAGTACGAGTGGGCCTCGAGCCCGCGTACGCGCCAGATTCTGGCCGGCCTCATTAGCGATGTGCCCTGGGAGGGCACGGTGGGCGAGCTTTCGGGCGGCCAGCGCCGTCGCGTGGACCTCGCGCGCCTGCTGATCGGCGACTACGACGTGCTCATGCTCGACGAGCCCACCAACCACCTGGACATGCGCACCATCAACTGGCTCGCGCGTCACTTAAAGGCCCGCTGGCAGCGCGGCCAGGGCGCGATGCTCGTGGTCACGCACGACCGCTGGTTCTTGGACGAGGTCTGCACCAGCATGTGGGAGGTCCACGACGGCCAGGTCGACCCCTTCGAGGGTGGTTACTCGGCCTACATCCTGCAGCGCGTGGAGCGCGACCGCATGGCCGCCGTCACCGAGGAGCGCCGTCGCAACATGGCGCGCAAGGAGCTCGCGTGGCTGAGCCGCGGTGCCCAGGCGCGCTCCACCAAGCCCAAGTTTCGCGTGGATGCCGCCCGCGAGCTCATCGCCGACGTGCCTCCCGTGCGTGACGAGCTGGAGCTCAAGCGCCTCGCCGTGAGCCGCCTAGGCAAGCAGGTTATCGACGTGGTCGACGTGGATGCCGGCTATGCCGATACCGACGGCGCGCCCAAGCAGGTGCTCTCCGACGTGACCTGGCTCATCGGTGCGGGCGACCGCTATGGTCTTTTGGGTGAGAATGGCGCTGGCAAGTCGACGCTGCTTGACGTGATCCAGGGCAAGATTGAACCCACGCGCGGCCGCGTGAAGATTGGCCAGACAGTGCGCTTTGGCGTGCTGTCGCAGCAGCTCGAGGAGCTCGAGCCCTACATGGGCGACACGATCCGCGAGGTGCTCAGCCACTATAAGAAGTACTACGTCATCGACGGCAAGGAGACTTCGCCCGAGAAGCTCTGCGAGCGTCTGGGCTTTACGACGCAGCAGCTCTGGAGCCGCATCGGCGATCTTTCGGGCGGCCAGCGCCGTCGCCTGTCGCTGTTGCTGACGATCCTGGACGAGCCCAACGTGCTCATCCTGGACGAGCCGGGTAACGACCTGGATACCGACATGCTCGCGATTGTCGAGGATTTGCTGGACGGTTGGCCCGGCACGCTGATCCTGGTGACGCACGACCGCTTCTTGATGGAGCGCGTGACCGACCAGCAGTGGGCGCTGCTCGACGGCCACCTGACGCATATGCCCGGCGGCGTCGACCAGTACCTGCGTCTGTGCAACGCTACCGCCGAGGGCGAGCCCGTGGGCGCGCCGAGCGCCAAGACCGGCACGTTCGACACCGGTGCTGCGGCGGCTGCGGCCGAAAAACCCAAGTCGAGCGGCCAGCCCAATGGCCTTTCCAACGCCGAGCGCCAGAAGCTCCGCCGCGAGGTGAGCTCGCTCGAGCGCAAGATGGAGACGCAGCGCGCCCGCGTGGAGGAGGCCGAGGCCGCCATGGCCCAGGTCGATCCCACCAACTACACGGCGCTGGGCGAGCAGCAGGCAAAGATTGACGAGGCTCACGCCGCCATGGACGAGCTGGAGATGGCGTGGCTCGAGGCGAGCGAAAAGCTCGAGGGCGAGGAGTAGGCGAGAATGATCAAAGCCGCGTTTTTCGATATCGACGGCACGCTGCTGAGCTTTAAGACCCACCGGATTCCGGCGTCGGCGCAGCAGGTGCTCGACAGCTTTCACGAGCAGGGGATTGCGTGCGTGATCGCCACGGGCCGTCCGACCTACCAGATGCCGGACTGGCTGTTCGACCTGGGCTGGGATGCGTACATTACGCTTTCGGGCCAGCACTGCTTTGATGCCGAGGGGGTTTACCGCAGCTGCCCGATCGATTCGGACGACGTCGCGGTGATTGTGGACCAGGTGGCGCAGGGGCGCTACGACTCGCTGTGCATGCAGGGCGAGAATTCGTTTGTGAACCGCCTGTCCGAGCGCGTGGTGACGGCTGGCAGCAACGCGGGAATCGTCTACCACGAGGAGCCGTTTGAGCACGCCTTTGACGCACCGGTCTACCAGTTCTGCGCCTTTGTGGACCCGGCCGACGAACATATCGTGACCGACGCCGTGTCGCATTCGCTCACCACGCGCTGGTGCGACCTGTTCTGCGACATTATTCCGGCCAACGGCGGCAAGGACCTGGGTGTGGCGGCGACGCTGGAGCGCCTGGGCATCGACGCGAGTGAAGCGATTGCCTTTGGCGACGGCGAGAACGACCTGTCGATGTTCTCGGCCGTGGGCACAAGTGTGGCCATGGGCAACGCGCAGGAGACGGTGAAAGCTGCGGCGACCTACGTGACGACCGCCGTGGACGACGATGGAATCTACAACGCCGCGAAGTACTTTGGACTGCTATAGCTGCGGCTCGGCACTTGGGGACACTCCTTGCGGGGCGTGTTCCCATTTTGTTTTCGTCCCGCACGTTTTGTGAAACACGGCTAACTTTTAGACAAAGTAGTAAGACATGGGCAACTTTTGCGGTAAAGTTAGCCGTGGAAAGTATCCAAAGGCTAACTAGCAATCATCGCGAAAGGCGGCCCATGGCCCTACGTGAATCCGGAGAAGACTATCTCGAATCGATCTACGTTCTGTCGGAACGTCAGGGCATCGTGCGCTCGATCGACGTTGCGGAGCACCTCGGCGTAACCAAGGCGAGCGTTTCCAAGGCCATGGCGACGTTGGAAAGCAACGGCTATGTCGAAATGGGCAAGCGCGACGTTCATCTGACGGAGCGTGGTCTGGAGGTCGCGCGCCAAATGTGGGAGCGTCACTGCTTTTTCGTGGGGCTGCTGGAGGATGCGGGTGTTTCGGCTGAGGTCGCGTCGCAAGAGGGCTGCCACATGGAGCACTGCCTGAGTGAGGAGAGCTTTGAAAAGCTAAGATCGATGCTGGGACGGGAAGATGTAGCGGGTCCAACAACAGAAGCCTAACTGACCCACAGTAGCGCGGAGTTCACGCAAAGCGCGAACCAGCGACCGGGACCAGCGGCCCTTTCGGCCAAGTCCATTTCAGCAAAGGAGCCCCGCCAGCAAGCGATGCCCAAGAACTGCCAGCTACGTCACCGCAGGCCGGGGCCGGGCTTGGTTTTGAAAACACTCCGCAGCGCGAGGCCCGTCTTTCCGTTGCTCCGCAGGAGCAGGAAAGACGGGCCTCATGCGCGAGGACGTTTTCAAAACCAAGCCCGGTCCCGGCCGGACAGCCCATGAACGCTACAGGTTCTTGACACCCATCGCGCGCATGGCATTCAGGATGGCGATAATCGCCACGCCCACGTCGCCGAACACAGCAAGCCACATGTTAGCGATGCCCAGCGCTGCCAGCACAAGGATCAGCAGCTTAATGCCCAGCGCAAAGATTATGTTCTGCCAAACAATCGACATGGTCTTGCGCGCCACGCGGATCGCGCGGGAAATGTTGGACGGCTTGTCGTCCATCAGCACCACGTCGGCGGCCTCGATCGCGGCGTCGGAGCCCATGGCGCCCATGGCAATGCCCACATCGGCGCGCGTAAGCACAGGAGCGTCGTTGATACCGTCTCCGACAAAGGCGAGCTTGCCCTTGCCACTTTCG
This sequence comes from uncultured Collinsella sp., assembly GCA_900547835.1. Taxonomy (GTDB): domain Bacteria; phylum Actinomycetota; class Coriobacteriia; order Coriobacteriales; family Coriobacteriaceae; genus Collinsella. The sequence continues at coordinate 2,925 of URIJ01000023.1, read as the reverse complement.
GCCGCGAGTAGCGCCTCAACGCGCTCGACCTTGTCGCCCGGCAGGAGCTGCGCGTGGAACTCGTCGAGACCGAGTTGCTTGGCCACAGACGCTGCAACCTCCTCGCGGTCGCCCGTGAGCATGACGGTGCGGTTGATACCGGCGGCATGCAGGTCGCGAATCGTTTGCTCCGCATCGGCCTTAACGGTGTCTGCAATCACGATGTGGCCGGCGTACACGCCGTCAACGAGCACGTGGAGGATCGTGCCGACAACCTCACAGTCCGGTGCTTCAACGCCGGCCGCGGCGAGCATCTTGGCGTTGCCAACGACGACGTGCTTGCCGTCGATGGTTGCCGTCACGCCGTGGCCCGCGTCGTTGGCGGAGTCGCTCACGCGCTTGGGGTCGACCTCGCCCTGGTAGGCGTCGCGCACGGACTGCGCGATGGGGTGATCGGAGAACGACTCAGCAAGGGCTGCGACTTCGAGCAGCGACTGCTCGGTATAGCCAGCCTCGGGGTGCACCGCGACGACTGAGAACGTGCCGTTGGTGAGGGTGCCCGTCTTGTCAAAGACGACGGTGTCCACGTCGGCGAGCGTTTCGAGGTAGTTAGAACCCTTGATGAGAACGCCCAGCTTGGACGCGCCGCCGATGCCGCCAAAGAAACTCAACGGTACGCTGATCACGAGGGCGCACGGGCAGCTGACGACCAGGAAGGTCAGGCCGCGCAGGATCCAATCGGACCAAGCGCCAGTCACCAGGCCGCCGCCAAGCGCGAGCACCGCGGCAGCGCCGGTGACGGCGGGCGTGTAGATGCGGGCAAAGCGCGTGATGAAGTTCTCGGTGCGTGCCTTCTTTTCGCTGGCATTCTCCACGAGCTCCAGGACGCGTGCGACGGTGGACTCGCCAAAGGGCTTGGTGGTGCGCACGTGGATGAGCCCCGTCATGTTGATGCAGCCGCTGATGATATCGTCGCCGGTCTTGGCGGGGCGGGGGACTGACTCGCCCGTGAGCGCGGCGGTGTCGAGCTGGGTTTCGCCCTCGACGACGACGCCGTCGATAGGCACGCGCTCGCCGGGCTTGACCACGATCACGGTGCCGACGGCGATGTCATCGGGAAAGACCTGTTCGAGTGTGCCGTCGGCTTGCTCGACGTTAGCGTAGTCGGGCGCGATGTCCATCATGGCACTGATCGACTTGCGGCTCTTGCCCACGGCGTACGCCTGAAACAGCTCGCCGACCTGGTAGAACAGCATGACGGCGGCGCCTTCGGCCATGTGCGGGTCGGTATCGGGGAAGAGCACCATGGCAAACGCGCCGATGGTCGCGACGGCCATGAGGAAGCTCTCGTCGAAGGCCTTGCCGCGGCGGATGTTATTGAATGCCTTTTGCAGTACGTCGTAGCCGGCAATCAAAAACGGCACGAGGAACAGCGCGAAGCTGGCGTAGATGTTGCCGGGCTCCCCAAATGCGATAGTGAGGGCGCCGAGCTCGTCGAGGGCATAAACAACGGCAAAAATGCCCAGTGCTACCAGGATGCGGTTGCGCTTGTGCTCAAGGGACTCTTTCTTCTTGCGCTTCTTCTTTTTCTTTTTGGGGTCGGCGGCTGCCATGATTCAAACCTCCCATTTGAGTGTATGAACACTTGCTCATATAATTTCGCGAGCAAAGGCCGCGGCAAGCGCGGCCTTACAGGTCAACGTGTGCGCGGGTTAGAGAATGATCTCGCAGTCCGGCTCGGCGTCGGCGGTGAACTCAACGACGCGGTCCAGGACCTCGTCGAACTTGGCGTCGTCGGCCTCGAGCGTCAGCTTCTGGGTCATAAAGTTGACCGAAACGGACTTGACGCCATCGAGCTTAGCCAGCTCGTCCTGAAGTTCACGCGCGCAGTTGGCGCAATCGATCTCGTCGAGCTTAAACTGCTTTTTCATGGTGGGTTCCTTTCCCTGTGTTGGCGGTCTGGGTGCCGGCCGCGCTGATACCGTGGTTGATTGCTATTCGCAGATATGGCTCATGCCCTGGTTGAGCATGGTATAGACATGATCGTCAGCGAGCGAGTAGAGAATGTTGCGGCCGTCGCGGCGGAACTTGACCAGGTGCGACTGCTTAAGCGTGCGCAGCTGGTGCGACACCGCAGACTGCGAGGTCGCGGTCGCTTCGGCGATGTCAGCCACGCAGAGCTCGCGGCCCATGAGGGCATAGAGAATCTTGATGCGCGTGGTGTCGCTGAAGACCTTGAACAGGTCGGCAAGGTCGTAGAGAAGTTCCTCGTCGGGAAGGTCCTCGGGCGAGCAGGTGGTGGGGACGATCGGCTCGGTGGCCTCGATGCCAGTCTTTGTTTCATCAGCGTGGCTGCTCATTGCAATATCCTTTCATATGAACATGCGCTCATATAACTTACTTCCGATTATATGAGCGCATGTTCATATGTCAATGACGTACAGGTAATTCGTCGCATAAAATGATGGGGAATAGTGGACGAGATTCCGGACTGAGCGGTTTTGATAGCCGATGCCGGGGTGGGTGCCCCCGCGCCGTGCAAAAATTGGAGTATTCTGCAACTATAGGGGGTCCGTTAATCTATTCCAGGCCAAATAAAGCCGCTCAAGAGTTATCCAAGGGCGGTAAACAGACAAGGTCTTCCTCAAATGTTGCCTAACGTTCCCGTTCGATAGCGTTTTTGTTTTTCATTTGGATTAACTTGTGGGTGCTGGAGGGCCGACCCTGCTGAATACTCGCAATTTTGCACATCGCTAGGGTACCCACCTTGTTAGCCGGTCTAGCTTCCGGCCCCGAAGATTCTGCCCTCGGGCGCGAGGCTGCTTATTTGGGCAAATGATGGGCTGTCGGATTCGACAGTCTGCATGTCATCGATTGCCGGAACTTCATTTATTGTCGGGTCATCCAGCGTGATGCCTTCGAGTGTTGCTTTTTCGAGGTCGATTC
>URIJ01000022.1 GCA_900547835.1 uncultured Collinsella sp. | reverse complement strand
CTCATACGCAGATGCAATCTTTGATTTTGGCAAGCTTCTTCTCGCCGATTCCCGACACACGCATCAGATCGTCAACCGAGGCGAAAGCACCGTTCTTTGTCCGCTCATCGATAATCGACTGGGCCATGGAGGGGCCGATGCCCGAAAGCGTCTGCAGCTCTTCTGCGCTTGCCGTATTGATGTTTACTAGGCCTGTTGCGCCACTAACGCCCGACGATGCGGAAGTCCCACCATCAACACCGGCTTCCGCAATGGACGCCTGCTGCTCCCCTACCGTTGGAACGTGAATTTTTTGTCCATCAGTGACCTTGGATGCACGATTAAGCCCCGTAACGTCTGCTTCGGGCGCCAGTCCGCCGGCGGCATCAATCGCCTGAGCCACCCGCGCCCCGTCTTTGAGGCGATATACACCGGGTGACACCACGGCGCCATCAACATCGACATAAACCTCTGCCGCGGCAGACGCCTTAGGCGAAGAGCCTTCGGATGTCTTTCCGCTCGAAGCATCGCCGGATCCCGGCTCCACTAACGTGCCCGAACCATCAGTGCGCTCAAACGACACACCGCCGGCACCGCCGCCAAAGTTCGCCATTGCCAGTCCACTCGCCATCGCAATGACGACCAGTATCGCCATCACCACTGCCTTATGACCGAACAGCTTGTCCGCCAAGCGGTCCATCTTTTTGACCCGTTCGTGTTGTTCGCGCTGCGCCATAGCAAAACCTCCCAACACCATCGTGTCAGGAAAGGAGCTCCGCAACAGCCACGCTCCAAAACCGGTTTTAGCGGTCAAACCAAAAACCGACCAAAACCTTGCACAAATCTGTCCATTTATTCAGGCACACGTCACCAAATGAACACTTAGCCGCAAAATGCCCAGATAGCAAAAGACCGGCGATGCAGAAGCATCGTCGGTCTATGCACAAATTTACTCGTGATCTTGGTAAATCTCACGCGGAGCAAGCTCCGAATGTTTGCGTTTTAAGGTCTTAGGGGCCTTATACGTGTTGCTCTCGAAGTCGATGTACTCGGTCTGCTTGAGCAGGCGCTCGATCATCTCCTCATGATCGAACAGCTCCCAGGCCTCATGCACGGCATCGAGTTTGGCATGCGTCTCGGGACGGCGCGGCATAAATAGCGTGCAGCAGTCGGGAGCGGCCTCAGTCGAGATATCGAACGTACCGATCTCCTCGGCGCGCGCGATGATCTCCTGCTTGTCCGAACCGATGAGAGGACGGAACACGGGGATCTTCACGGCCTCGTTGACGGCCATGATGTTCTCAAGCGTTTGGGAGGCAACCTGCCCAAGTGATTCGCCCGTAACGATAGCCTTGGCACCCTCGATGTGTGCAATGCGCTCGGCAACCGAATACATAATGCGGCGATACATAATCACGCGCAGGTTGCTGGGACAGGTGACCGAAATCTCACGCTGGCAGTCGCCAAACGGCACCACGTACAGGCGGCCGATCTGGACACCCGGCTCAAGCGCACGGATGATGTCCTGCACCAAATACTCGCTCGTATCGGGCGTCTGCGGACGACCGGAGAAATGTACCGGCACGCACACCGCGCCGCGACGCGCGAGCATCCAGGTCGCCACCGGAGAATCGATACCCGACGACAACAGCGTCACGACCTTGCCGGCAGAACCCACCGGCAGACCGCCCACGCCGCGCTCGGAGCGCGCATACACGTAGACGCTACCCTGGACCACCAGTACGTGCACCATCGCATCGGGGTCGTGCATTTGAACCTTTTTATCGGGGAAGGCCTCGCACAGTACCTCACCCACCTGACGATTGATATCAATCGAGGTGAGCTCATAGTCGGTATTGGAGCGCTTGGCGTGCACCTTAAACGAATCGAAAGGACCAAACTCGCGCAGCGCCTTGACGGCGGCGGCACAGTACTCCTGCGGGTCGCGGTTAGTGTGATACGCCAAAGATACACGGGCAACGCCGGGAACGGTGCGAATGACACGCGCCGCCTCATCGGCCTGATGCTCGTTAAAGGTCACGAGGATATAACCGGAAATTCGAGACACGGCATTCACGGAAAAGGCGGCCAAGGCCGCCTTGATGTTATCCATGAGGATATGCTCAAAATGTGCGCGGTTCTTGCCCTTCAGTCCAACCTCGTGATAGTGGACCAGGCAGACGCGAGCCGCCATTTAGGCTTCAGCAACCTTGTGGCCGAGCGCCTTCTCGTAACGGGCCTCATCGTAGGAGATGTCGCCGTCGACAATCTCGTCCATAGCCATCGAGATGGTATCGGCACCGGAAAGTCCGATGGTGATGTCATCGACATCCTGGACGGCAAGCACGCGGTTGTGCTGGCCACGCAGCATGCTATTGATGTCGCAGGCGCGCTTGGAGGCAAGTGAAGCGAGCAGGAAGCGGTTGTGATCGGTCTTCTCCAGAAGATCGTCAATGCAAGGCTTTACAACGGACACGGACCTCAGATCCTTTCATGCATATCGAGAACGCGAACGAGCTCATCGGTCGCGCGGTCGAGATCGTCATTAACCACGACGTCGTCGTAGCGGTCGGCAAGGGCAAGCTCATCGGCGGCGTTTGCCATACGCAGCTCAATCGTCTCGGGCGTCTCGGTACCGCGACCGACTAGACGCTCGCGGAGTACCTCAAGCGAAGGCGGCTTGATAAAGATCAGCACGGCCTCGGGGAAGCGCTCCTTCACCTGCAGGGCGCCCTGGACATCGATCTCCAAAATCAGAGACGCGCCCGAGGCGAGCTTGGATGTGACCTCGCTCACCAACGTGCCGTAGCAGTTACCGTGGACCTCGGCCCACTCAACAAACTCGCCGTTTGCCACGCGGCGGTCGAACTCCTCGCGCGTCAGAAAAAAGTAGTTGACGCCGTCGACCTCACCTTTGCGTGGTGCTCGCGTGGTAGCCGAAACCGTCAGGCCCAGGTTCGAGCGGCGCTCGCGCACACGAGTGACGAGCGTACCCTTGCCTGCGCCTGACGGTCCAGAAATCACAAAGAGCTTGGAATCCTGAGCGCTCACTTATTTGGTCAGCTGCTCGAGGAGCTGCTCGCGCTGACGGACGCCGAGGCCCTGGACGCGACGGGTAGCGGAGATACCGAGCTCCTCCATGATCTTGGCGGCCTTGGCCTTGCCATAACCAGGGAGAGACTCGATGAGGGTGGAAACCTTCATGCGGGAAGCGATGGGGTCATCGGAGTTGAGCACGGACTCAAGGGACTTCTCGCCCTTCTTGATCTGCTCGCGAAGCTCAGCGCGGGCGTGACGTGCGGCAGCAGCCTTCTCAAGAGCCTGCTTGCGCTGCTCATCGGTAAGCTGAGGGAGTGCCATTCGTACCTCCAAGTAGTTGGGTTATATCTGATTCAATAATTGGCATTTTAGCACGTAGAACGTACAAAATGCCCAATCGCGGCTCCATAGGTTAGACGATACCCGCAAAAAGTGCAATATACTGCGCCCAAAGTTAAGCCCCTGACCTGCGATTCCACACAAAGGATGGGAAAGTTTACGCAGGCACAGGGGCTATTTTGTGCTAATGAGACCCAAAAGTGGTGACTTAGGGGAATCTTTTACGCGACGTTTTCGACCAGCTCAGCGACGATGGCGTCAAAGGCGGCAACCGGATCGTCGGCACCGGTGATGGGACGTCCCACAACAATGTGGCTTGCACCACGCTCGATAGCATGGGAAGGCGTCGCCACGCGAGACTGGTCACCAAGAGCGGCACCCACCGGACGCACGCCCGGGGTCACGATCAGCGCGTCGGGACCGAGCAGCTCACGCATGTCATGAGCCTCCATCGGCGAGCACACGATGCCGTCGATGCCGTTGGTCTGGGCAAGCTTTGCCAGACGGGCGGCTTCCTCGGCAACGGGCGACTCGACGCCGATCTCGGCCAGCGCATCCTGGTTCATACTCGTGAGCACGGTAATGGCGACGAGCTTGGCGCGGTCCTCGCGCGCTTCCTCGGCACCCTCACGGCACGCAGCGAGCATGGCGCCAGAACCCAGGCCATGGACCGAGAGCAGGTCGGCACCGGCAAGCGAGGCCGAACGGGCGGCACCGCGCACCTGATGCGGAATGTCATGGAACTTAAGGTCGAGGAAGACCTTGAAGCCCAGGTCCTTGAACGTCTTGACGATCTGGGGACCCTCGGCGTAATAGAGCGTCATGCCGACCTTGAGCCAGGTGGCATGGCCCGAAAGCTCGTGGGCGAGCTCGAGCGCGCGCTCACGGTCGCAGTCGAGGGCGACGATAACGCGGTCGCGGGCGTCGGTCTCTAGCATTCGAAAGCACCTACCAGCTCGTTGATGTCCTTTACGCCCTGGGACTCGGCCCAGGCCTCGAGCTCATGCGCGATCTTGAGCGAAGCGCACGGATCGACGAAGTTGGCCATGCCGACCGACACGCAGGTGGCACCGGCCAGGATAAACTCAGCCGCATCCTCACCGGTCATGACACCGCCGACACCGTTGATGGGGATATCGACGGCCTGGGCAACCTCCCAGACCATGCGCACGGCGATGTGGTGGCACAGCGGGCCCGAAAGGCCGCCCTTGGGCTTGGCCACGCGGGACTTGCGGGTATGGACGTCGATGGCCATGCCCTGGATGGAGTTGATGACCGAAAGGCCGTCGGCGCCGGCAGCCTCGAGGGCCTTGGCGATCTCGGCGACGTTGACCGGCGCCATCTTCACGAACAGCGGCTTATCAGTCACCTTGCGGCAGGCGGCCATGACGGAAGAGGCGCCCTCGGGCGTGGAGCCCATGGCGGCACCGCCGGCGGCGATATTGGGGCAGCTCACGTTGATCTCGTAGCCGGCAGCCCAGGGGCACAGCTCGACATACATCTCGAGTGCGCGGACAAACTCGTCAACGGAGTGACCGGCAACCTGACAGATGACCTGGCAGCCGTCCTTGGACAGCTGTTCGAGCCACGGACCGGACTCGCGGGCAAAGGCGGCCACGCCGGGGTTCTGAAGACCCACGGAGTTGATCATACCGCCGGGAATTTCGGCCATGCGGGGCGCGGGATTGCCGGGCCAGGGCTCGGCAGCGCAACCCTTGGTGGTGATGGCGCCCAGCTGGGAAACATCAAAGAAGTTCTGGAACTGCCAGCCGTAGCCAAAGGTACCGGCTGCGGTGTTGATGGGGTTCTGCATCTTGACGCCGCCGAAATCGACGGCCATGTTCACGGTACCCACTAGAAGACCACCACCTTGGAAGCATCGAACACGGGGCCGCACATGCAAGCGCCCTTCATACCGTCGACCGTCTCGACATTGCAGGTGTTGCAGGCGCCAAAGCCACAGCTCATCATGCGCTCAAGCGACACCTCGCAGTACGCACCGGCCTCGGCGGCAGCGGCGGCGACTTTCTTCATCATGACGGCGGGGCCGCAGCTGGCCACGTAGTCGTAGCCGCCCTCGCCAAGCAGTTCTGCGGCAGGATCGGTGCAAAAACCGTGCGTGCCGAGCGAGCCGTCGTCGGTGCAAACGTTGACCGTGGCGCCCAGCGCGCGGAACTCATCGACACCCACGGCCTTGGAAGCGGTGCCAAAGCCCAGGCACACGTCAACATCCACGCCCTGCTCGGCAAGCATACCGGCAAGACACAGCACAGGCGGAACGCCGATGCCACCGGCGACGAGCAGGGCCTTCCTGGTGCCCTCGGGTACCATCCAGCCACGGCCACCGGGGCCCAGCAGGTTAGAGGTGGAGCCAGGGCCCATCTGGGACAAACGACGGGTATCGTCGCCCACGACGGCGTACCACAGCTCGACGGTGCCGGCCTCGGCGTCGGCGCGGTAGAAACTCAAGGGCACACGAAGCAGAGAAGACGCATCGCCGGGGACGGCGATGTTCACAAACTGACCGGGCTTGAGCGCACTTGCAAGCTTGGGGGCCGAGATGACGAGCGAGAAGATGCCGTCGGCGATCTCCTGGTTCGAGACGACCTCGAAGTCGTGCATGCGTGCAGTGGAAGGTGTGGGCATAGACGCTCCAATCCCCCATGCGGTTGCATGGTCAAAACGAACAGAAAGCGCGGCACCGCAAGGGCACCGCGCACAAAAGCGATAAGGCTATGCTAGCAGATGCAGCCGTCGGCGAGCGTCTGCTTGCCACCGACAAATACATCGGTGGCACGACCGGTGAGCGTGCGGCCGGCAAAACCGGAGTTCTCGGCGCGCGACTCGTAACCGTCCTCGCCAACCGTCCAGGTGGCGGACGCGTCGAACACGGTCAGGTCGGCAACGGAGCCCGCCTTGACCTGAACCTGGTCGAGGCCCAGGATCTCACGCGGCTTGATGGCCATGAGCTCGACCATGCGGCCAATGCTCATCTTGCCCGTGTTGACCAGCTCGGTGAGTACGAGCGACAGCGAGGTCTCGAGGCCGATCATGCCAAAGGGCGCAAGCTCGAACTCGCGGGCCTTCTCCCACGGGGTGTGGGGAGCGTGATCGGTGACGATAACGTCGACGGTGCCGTCGATGACGCCCTGACGAATGGCCTCGGCATCCTCCTCGGTACGCAGCGGCGGGTTGACCTTGAGCGAAGTGTTGTAGGTCTCGTCCAGGTCGTTCTCGGTCAGGAACATGTGGTGCGGGGTGGCCTCGCAGGTAACCTGAACGCCAGCGGCCTTACCGGCACGCACGATCTCCAGACCATGGGCGGTGGAGATGTGCTGGATGTGCAGCTTGGCACCAGTCAGCTTGGCGATCTCGATGTCGCGGGCGATCTGGAGCTCCTCGCCGGCAGCCGGCCAACCCTCGAGGGCCAGACGGGTCGAGACCTTGCCCTCGTTGATCTGGCCGTGGCCGACCAGATCCTCGTCCTGGCAGTGGCTCATAAAGACCTTGCCGAACATCTTGCCGTAGTCCATGCAGCGACGGAGCATGCCCGCGCCCTGCACGCCGCGACCATCGTCGGTGAAGGCGACGGCGCCGTGGGCGACCATATCGCCCATCTCGGACATGGCCTCGCCCTTAAGACCGCGGGTCATGGCGCCCGACGGATAGACGCGGCAGTGGCCGACCTCGGCAGCGCGGGACTTGACGAACTCCACGACGGTGCCGTTATCGGTGACGGGATCGGTGTTGGGCATGGCGCACACGCCGGTGAAGCCGCCCTTGGCAGCAGCGCGGGTGCCGCTCTCGATGTCCTCTTTGACCTCGTAGCCAGGCTCGCGCAGATGCACGTGCATATCCACCAGGCCGGGGACGAGATACTTGCCGGAAAGGTCGCGGACCTCGGCTCCCTCGGCGGCGAGGTTCTCGCCGACCTCGGCGATCTTGTCACCGTCGATCAGGACGTCGACGACACCGTCAAGCTTGACAGACGGATCGACGACGTGGGCATTCTTAAGAAGCAAGGCCATTATCGGCACCTCCAAGCAGCAGATACAGGATAGCCATACGCACGCAGATACCGGCGTAGACCTGCTCCAGGATGACGGAGCGTTGCGGGTGGTCGGCCATATAGGAGTCGAACTCGACGCCGCGGTTGATGGGGCCCGGGTGGCAGATGATCGCATCGGGCTTCATGAGCTTCTCGCGGTCCTTGGTCAGACCGAAGAGCTTGTGGTACTCACGAATCGTGGGGAACGGTGCGCCCTCGAGGCGCTCCTGCTGCACGCGCAACATGTAGACGACGTCCAGCTCGGGCAGGACGGAATCGAGGTCGCTCGTCACGTGGTCGCAGCCCAGGACCTCGGGCGCCGGCGGCAGCAGCGTGCCGGGGGCGACGGCGTAGGTCTCGCAGCCCATGATCTTAAGGGCGGGGATCAGCGAGCCGCACACGCGGGAGTGCGCGATATCGCCGACGACGGCGACCTTCAGACCGTGGAAGTCACCCTTGTGCTCCCAGATGGTGTACAGGTCGAGCAGGGCCTGCGTGGGGTGGTTGTGCTTGCCGTCGCCGGCGCAGATGACGCTCGCGGGCGAGTTCTGCGTGACGATGTAGGGAGCACCGGCGTGCTTATCGCGAACGACGATGCAATCAATCTTGTAGGCGTTGAGGGTCTCGACGGTGTCGACGAGGCTCTCGCCCTTGACCGTGGAGGTCGAGGAGCCGCCAAAGTTAAGGCTGTCGGCCGAAAGACGCTTCTCGGCGAGCTCGAAGGAGCTGCGGGTGCGCGTCGAGGGCTCGTTGAACATGTTGACGATGGTCTTGCCCTTGAGCGTGGGGACCTTCTTGATCGCACGCTCGTTGACCTCGGAGAACGCCTTGGCGGTCTCGAGGATGAGCTTGATGTCCTCTTCGGAGTACTCGGTAATGTCGATCAGGTGCTTATGGTTGAACGCCACGGTACTACTCACCTCCCAGCGGCGCGGAGCCCACGTGGGAACCCGGCGCGACGTCGTTAATCTCGACGGCGGTGTGGCCGTCGACTTCCTTCATATATAGGTGCACGTTCTCCTCATGCGACGAGGGAACGTTCTTGCCGACAAAGTCCGGCGAGATGGGGAGCTCACGGTGGCCGCGGTCAACGAGGACTGCCAGCTCAATACGGCTCGGACGGCCCAGATCCATGACGGCGTCGAGAGCGGCGCGAATGGTACGGCCCGTATACAGGATGTCGTCCACCAAAACGACGCGCTTGCCGTCGACGCTAAAGGGAATGTTGGTGGCGTGGATCGCGGGAGCGAAATTGGTCGCATAGTCATCGCGGTAGAAGCTGATGTCGAGGCTGCCGAGCGGAACGTCGACGCCCTCGATCTCCTTGATCTCCTCGGCGAGCTTCTTTGCCAGAAGGTCGCCGCGCGTGACGATGCCGACCAGAGCGAGGTCTTCACAGCCCTCGTTGCGCTCGAGAATCTCGTGCGCGATGCGGGTCATCGCTCGATTGACGGCGGTCTCGTCCATGATGACCGCCTTGGGGGAAGTCGTGCCCATCGATCTCCTTCCTCACATGTCTTGACTGCTGACACAGTCAAAAAAATAGATGCCCGACCGCTTAAAGCGGACCAGACACCCACAGGAAGGGCTGCTCTTTGGCAGCTATGTAATTCCATGTGGGTATCTCGTACCCCTTTAATGGTCAAGGGATAGTGTAGCCAACCTCGAGCTTAATTGCGAGCATAAATACAGAACAATCCGTAAACGGAGCCCAATGCTCCATAAACCTATATATATTTGTGGGACGAGCTTGAAAACGCACGCACGAGCTGGCATAATCCCCTCTGCTGCACGCAAATCGGATCTACGTCCAGGGCCGTGGCGTGAGCACTATCGCCAAAAGAGGAATATCTCTGTGTAGATTACGCACAGGGAGCTGCTTCTGTGCTATAGTTCAGGCTTGTTTGTTAACGCGACATGTTCGTTTGTCGCCCAAGGAGGGTCAGTTATGTCCAAAGTTTGCGAAGTTTGCGGTAAGCACCCCGTTGCCGGTCGCTCCATCAGCCACTCTCACCGCGTCACCAACCGTAAGTTCCGCCCCAACATCCAGCGCGTTTACGTCGTCGTCGATGGTCACCGTCGCAAGATGAACGTTTGCTCCACCTGCCTCAAGTCCGGCAAGGTTGCGCGCTCCTAAATAAGGTCTTACCAACAAGTACCTCGGACTCTCCGGGTCAAAGACCTCGCGTTCATATAGAACTTACCAAAGGCGCCCTCCCCTACGGAGGGCGCCTTTTTGCACTCATTGGGGACAGACTTACATGAGTGTTTTCACGCATTGGGGACAGACGTAACGCATGCCAGCAGCGGTTCGGCCCCTGCCTCACGCCGCCTCGTTCCAGCCCGCGGTGGCCTTGGTTACGCTTGTAGCGCCGATGCCGGTGATACGGGCAATTTGCTTGACCGTGAGATGTGCCCGCCTGAGCCTCAGCAGACAGGCATCGCGATCGGGGCGTGGCAGGGCCTTGAGCAGCGCAGGATCTATGCTCGGCAGGACTTCATGCGCAACGGAAAGGGCCTCCTCATCGGGGATCCGCCGGCGTGGAAGAACCTCCACTGACCAGATGCGCCCGGCAACTTCCTCGAGATGCTCGCAATAGCAACGGGAGCCTCCGACAATATCGAGCATAGGGGCCGCATCACAGATGTCAAAGGGATCATAGCCCAGCTGATATGCCTTGTAGCTTGACCAGCGGTACGCCTCGAGCGAGTCGAGCGCACCTTTCACGGGATTGAGATGGATATAATCGAGCAGCTGTACCGCCTGCGTGTCCGACTCAACCGCGACCCGCGAATAGCGATTGTCAAACAGATGCCCCGTTCTCCCCGTTTTCCCATTGAAATACTTAGCATACGCCGTCAATGCGCACTGCATTGCCTTTGAAAGATTGTCAAACGGATCATCAACCATCAAATGGAAGTGATTGTCCATAAGGCACCAAGCCAACACCGCCACTTCATGGCGCGCAAACCTGTCCGAGATATCCGATAAGAAACGATAACGGTCGGAGTCATCTTCAAAAATAATCTGTTTGGAGTTGCCACGGTCAAAGACGTGGTAATAGCCGGTGAGCGAAACGGCGCGGGCGCATCGGGGCATAATCTCTCCTTTCAAAACTGTTCAGGCAACACCTAAAAGGAGAGAAGCAACGCGAAATGCTGAGCCTGCAACCTATTTATATCCAATAAGCGGCAATAACAGGCCCAGAACGGCAAAATGGCAAAACGATGTCTGTCCCAAATGAGTGAAAGCACTCATGTAAGCCTGTCCCCAACGAGCGGGGCGGTGGAGCAGGCAAATAGTTTTAGTTAAAACGTTTCAGTTTATTGAAGCGTTTTAGTGTGCCTTTTACAGGAATCTGACCGTTCGCCGAATAATTTCTTGCTATCATGCAAGGCGTAGGGTAAATCTCCGATCGCAAGGAGACACAAATGGTGAAAAAGTCACCGGAAAACACTACTCCCGCAATTGTGGACAACGTAGAGGCGCTTGAGGCTAAGCTCGCTCAGATGCGAGAGGCCCAGGCGCTTTTTGCTACGTACACGCAGGAGCAGGTCGACAAGATCTTCTATGAGGCCGCCATGGCCGCCAACAAGGCTCGTATCCCGTTGGCGAAGATGGCCATCGAGGAGACCGGCCGCGGCGTTCTTGAGGACAAGGTCATCAAGAACCACTACGCCGCAGAGTACATCTACAACGCTTACAAGAACACCAAGACCTGTGGCGTTCTGGAGCGCGACGAGGCTTATGGCATCACCAAGATCGCCGAGCCCATCGGCATCGTGGGCGCCGTCATCCCGACGACCAACCCCACCTCCACCGCGATCTTCAAGACGCTGATCTGCCTGAAGACCCGCAACGCCATCATCATCTCCCCGCACCCGGCTGCCGCCAAGTGCACCATCGCCGCCGCCAAGCTCGTGCTTGACGCCGCCGTCAAGGCCGGCGCCCCCGAGGGCATCATCGGCTGGGTCGATGTCCCCTCCATCGAGCTGACCAACATGGTCATGCGCGACGTCGACATCATCCTCGCCACCGGTGGCCCGGGCATGGTCAAGGCCGCCTACTCCTCGGGCAAGCCCGCCCTGGGCGTTGGCGCCGGTAACACCCCGGTCATCATCGACGACACCGCCGACGTGCTGCTCGCCGTCAACTCCATCATCCACTCCAAGACCTTCGACAACGGCATGATCTGCGCTTCCGAGCAGTCCGTGACCGTCATCGACACCATCTATGACCAGGTCAAGGCCGAGTTCCAGAAGCGCGGCTGCTACTTCGTCAAGCAGGGTGCCGAGATGGAGGCCCTGCGTGCCGCCATGTTCAAGAACGGCGCTCTCGATCACCGCATTCCCGGCATGGCTGCCGCCAAGATCGCCGAGCTCGCCGGCATCGAGGTTCCCGCCAAGACCAAGATCCTGATCGCCGAGGTCACCTCCACCGACCCCGCCAAGGAGGAGTTCTCCCACGAGAAGCTCTCCCCGGTCCTGGCCATGTACCACGCCAAGGACTTCCAGGAGGCCGTCGACAAGGCCGAGCACCTGGTGCTCGCCGGTGGCCCGGGCCACACCGCCTCTCTGTACGTGCACCCCGCCCAGGCCGAGAAGATCAGCCTGTTCGAGCACGTCATGAAGGCCTGCCGTATCGTCATCAACACCCCGTCCTCGCACGGCGGCATCGGTGACCTGTACAACTTTGGCATGAAGCCGTCTCTGACCCTGGGCTGCGGCTCCTGGGGCGGCAACTCCGTCTCCGAGAACGTTGGGGTGAAGCACTTGATCAACGTTAAGACTGTGGCCGAGCGCCGTGAGAACATGCTGTGGTTCCGCGCTCCCGAGAAGGTCTACTTCAAGAAGGGTTCCACGCCCGTCGCCCTCGACGAGCTCGGTACCGTCATGGGCAAGAAGCGCGCCTTCATCGTCACCGACCAGTTCCTCTTCAAGAATGGCAACACCCGCGCCATCGAGGCCAAGCTCGACGAGATGGGCATCGCCCACGACTGCTTCTACGACGTCGAGCCCGATCCGTCGCTGCAGTGCGCACGTCGCGGCGCCAAGCAGATGGCTCTCTTTGAGCCGGACGTCATCATCGCCGTCGGCGGTGGCTCCGCTATGGACGCCGGCAAGATCATGTGGATGATGTACGAGCACCCCGAGTGCAAGTTTGAGGACATGGCCATGGACTTCATGGACATCCGCAAGCGTATCTTCACCTTCCCCGAGATGGGCAAGAAGGCCTACTTCGTCGCCGTCCCGACCTCCTCGGGTACCGGCTCCGAGTGCACGCCGTTCGCCATCATCACCGACAAGGAGACCGGCATCAAGTGGCCGCTCGCCGACTACGCGCTGCTCCCCAACATGGCTATCGTCGACGCCGACAACTGCATGACCGCCCCGCGCGGCCTGACCGCTGCCTCCGGCATCGACGTCATGACCCACGCCATCGAGTCCTACGTCTCCATCATGGCTTCCGACTACACCAAGGGCCTCTCCGAGCGCGCTGCCAAGCTCGTCTTCGAGAACCTGCCCTCCAGCTTCACGAACGGCGCCAAGGACCCGCACGCCCGCGAGGAGATGCACAACGCCTCCTGCATGGCCGGTATGGCCTTCGCCAACGCCTTCCTGGGCCTCAACCACTCCATGGCTCACAAGCTCGGCGCTTTCCATCACCTGCCCCACGGCATCGCTAACGCCGTCATCCTGACCCGCGTCATGCGCTACAACGCCGCCGAGGCTCCCGTCAAGATGGGTACCTTCTCCCAGTATCCTTACCCCAACGCGCTGCACAACTACGCCGAGATGGCCAAGTACTGCGGCATCGAGGGCAAGGACGACAAGGAGGTCTTCGAGAACTTCATCACGAAGCTCGAGGAGCTCAAGGACTTCATCGGTGTCAAGAAGACCATCGCCGACTACGGTGTTGACGAGCAGTACTTCCTCGACACCCTCGACGAGATGACCGAGCAGGCATTCAACGACCAGTGCACCGGCGCTAACCCGCGCTACCCGCTCATGAGCGAGATCAAGGAGCTCTACCTGGACGCCTACTACGGCCGCGAGCCCCAGGACTACGCCGTCTGCTAGTTTTTAGCACGGTTTTTTGCGGCGGGGGTGCACGGGTGTTTCACACACCCCCGCCGTCGCTTCTATCGCATCGTTGAAAGGATGCAACCATGCTGCTACCCGATTCCAAGACCGAGCTCGTCCGTCGCGGCAACAAGGTCGTTTACGACCTGGGCGACAAGATCGTCAAGGTCTTTAACGAGACCAAGCCTGTCTCCGACGTGTTCAACGAGGCTTTGAATCTTGCCCGCATCAATGAGTGCGGCATCCGCAGCCCCAAGGCTCTCGAGGTTTCCCAGCTCGAGAACGCCAACGGCTGGGCGCTCGTGACCGAGAAGGTTCCGGGCACCACCCTTGCCGAGAAGATGACTGCCGAGCCCCAGCGCTTTGGTGAGTACCTCGAGATGTTCGTCGACCTCCAGATCGAGATCCACGGCTACACCTCCCCGCTGCTCAACCGTCAGCGCGACAAGTTCGCCCGCATGATCGACAGCCTTGATCAGCTCAATGCCACCACGCGCTACAACCTTCAGGAGCGTCTGGACGGCATGACCAAGGAGTTCAAGGTCTGCCACGGCGACTTCAACCCCTCCAACGTCATCGTCGGCGACGACGGCCAGCTCTATGTGTGCGACTGGGCACACGCCACCCAGGGCTCCCCTGCTGCCGACGTTGCCACCACCTACCTGCTCTTCGCCCTCAACAGCAAGGATCAGGCTGAGGCCTACCTGGAGCTCTACTGCGACCGCGCCGACATGCCCATGCAGGTCGTGCGTCAGTGGACGAGCATCGTCGCCGCTTCCGAGCTCGCTCGTAAGCGCAACGTGAACGATGAGTTCCTGAAGAACTGGATCGACGTCGTCGATTATCAGTAATATCTGAGCGATTTATTTCGCATCGGAGGCACAATGGAAAACCCCGCAGCTCGCATGGGCTGTGGGGTTTTCCTTTTAGATATCGAGGATGCTACAAGATAATAGGACGGCCCCGCATCTCCCCGATTGGAGATATGCGGGGCCGTCCCACATATCGAACTACAAGCGAAATCGTCGATTAACGACGGGCTGCCTTAACAAGCTCGGCAACCTTGGCGACGACCTCGTCGATCGCCACGTCCTCACGCTCGCCCGTGGCACGGTCCTTGAGCTCCACTGTGCCATTCTTGAGGCCGCGCTTGCCCAGAACCACCTGATACGGGAAGCCCATAAGGTCGTTGTCGGCAAACTTAAAGCCGGGACGCTCGTCGCGGTCGTCGACGACGACCTCGATACCCTCGGCACACAGGCCATCAACGATCTGCTCGCAGACGGTAGCGCACTCCTCCTTCTTGGGATCGAGCGGAATCACCGCGACCTCGTACGGGGCAACGGAGACCGGCCAGACGATGCCATGCTCGTCGTTGTGCTGCTCCACGACGGCAGCAAGCGAGCGGGACACACCAACGCCGTAGCAACCCATGATGAGCGGCTTCTCCTTGCCGTCCTCATCCATAAAGGTGGCACCCATGGCCTCGGAATACTTGGTGCCCAGCTGGAAGACCTGGGAGACCTCGATGCCGCGGGCAGCGGAGAGCGGCTTGCCGCAGTGCGGGCAGGGGTCGCCGGCGACAACGGTGACCAGATCGGCCCACTCATCGACGGTAAAGTCGCGCTCGGGGCAGGCACCGGTAAAGTGATAATCGACCTCGTTGGCACCGCAGGCCCACTGCTTGGAATCGCGCAGGCTCTCGTCGCACACCAGACGGATGCCCTCGGGCAGGTTGACCGGTCCGATAAAGCCCTTGTGCAGACCGTAGGTCTGGAGCTCCTCGTCGGTCATCATGCGATAGCCCTTGCCAAAGACGTGCTCGGCCTTGCAGTCATTGAGCTCGTGGTCGCCCGGGACAATGGCCACGACCGGCTTGCCCTCGGAGTCGATGAGTGCCAGCGACTTGCGCGTGCCGTTCTCGGGGAAGCCGAAGAACTTGGCAACGGCCTCGATGGTGCCCATACCCGGAGTCTCGACCTTGGTGAGCGTGCCATCGCCGGGGCCCTCGGTCACAACGACCTTGGTGCTTGCAGCCTCGTCATCGGCAGCAAAACCGCAATCGTCGCAGTAGACGAGCGAAGCCTCGCCGGCGTCGGCAAGAGCCATGTACTCGACGGAAGTGTCGCCGCCGATCTCGCCGGAGTCGGCGACAACGGGCAGAGCCTTGATGTAGCAGCGCTCGCAGATGTTAGCGTAGGCCTGCTTCATCTTGTCGTACTCCTCCTGCAGGCTCTCCTGCGTGGCGGAGAAGCTGTAGGCGTCCTTCATGATGAACTCGCGACCGCGCATCAGGCCAAAGCGGGGACGGAACTCGTCGCGGAACTTGTCCTGAATGTGGTACAGGTTGACGGGCAGCTGTTTGTAGGAGCGCAGCTCATTGCGCACCAGGGCCGTGACGGTCTCCTCGTGGGTGGGACCCAGGACGAACTCGCGACCGTGACGGTCGTCAAAGCGCACAAGCTCCTTGCCATAGGCGTCGATGCGGCCGGACTCACGCCACAACTCGGCGTCGACCATGATAGGCATCATAAGCTCCTGGGCACCGGCAGCGTCCATCTCGTCGCGCACGATATTCTCGATCTTGCGGATCGAGCGCCATGCGAGCGGCAGATAGGAATACAGGCCGGCGGCCTCCTTGCGGATCATGCCAGCGCGAAGCAGCAGACGGTGGCTCGCTAGCTCGGCATCCGCCGGATCCTCTTTGAGCGTCGGCGCATAGAGCTTAGACATATACATTGCTCGGGTCATTTATTTCTCCTCAATAAGCTTGTCGATCTCGGCCATAAGCGCGTCGACAATTTGGTCCTCAGCTACTTTACCAATGATCTGGCCATGCGAAAAGAGCAGGCCCTGACCACGTCCGCAGGCAACACCCAGGTCGGCGTCAGATGCCTCTCCGGGGCCGTTGACCGCACATCCCATCACGGCGATCGAAAGCGGCGCGGAGTAGTTCTTAAGCCGCTCGGTGACCTCCTCGGCGATGGAAATCAGGTTAACCTGGCAGCGGGCGCACGTGGGGCACGAGACAATCTCGGGACCACGGCGACGCAGGCCCAGCGACTGTAGAATTCCCCAGGCGACCGGCGGCTCCTCAACCGGATCGGCCGTGAGCGACACACGCATGGTGTCACCGATGCCTTCGGAAAGCAAGATACCCAAGCCTACAGAGCTCTTGATGGTGCCCTGAAGCTTGGTCCCCGCCTCCGTCACGCCCAGGTGGAGCGGAACATGCGGTATCTCGCGCGACAGGGCGCGATAGGTATCAAGTGTCGTCTGTACGCTATGGGCCTTGGCGGATAGCACGATGTTGGTAAACCCACGGTCCTCAAAGTGCCGCACAAAGCGCTCGCTCGACATCACGAGCTTTTCGGGCTGCGTGAGGTCGTCGCGCTCGGCAATATCTTGCTCAAGCGAGCCCGCGTTCACGCCAATGCGAATCGCGCAGCCCGCGGCACCCGCGGCATCGATGACGGCATCGACCTTGGCCCAATCGCCGATATTGCCGGGGTTGATGCGCAGCTTAGAGGCACCAGCCTCGACAGCGCCAATGGCAAGCTTATGGTTAAAATGGATATCGGCGACGATTGGCACCGGAGACTCGGCACAAATCGTGCGAAAGCCCTCGAGCGCAGCCTCGGTAGGCACGCTCACGCGCACGATATCGCAGCCAGCCTGCGCCAACGCGCACACTTGCGCAAGCGTTGCCTGGGCGTCAGCGGTATCGGTGCAGGTCATGGATTGGACCACCACCGGCGCGCCGCCACCGATCTGCACACCGCCCACATGCACGGGGCGCGTCAACTCGCGAGGCAAAGGATGGGATAAAGACAATCCAAACACTCCCCTACAG
>URIJ01000021.1 GCA_900547835.1 uncultured Collinsella sp. | reverse complement strand
CTGAAGAAGTGGAGCAATGCTTCCACGACGCCGTCGACGATTACCTTGAGTTTTGTGCCGAAAAGGGCAAGGAACCAGAGCGGGCTTTTAAGGGCTCATTCAATGTGAGAACAGGCTCCGAGCTTCACAAGCAGGCAGCACTGGCGGCGGCAAAGAAGGGCGAGTCACTCAATAAGTTTGTGACCGAAGCAATCGCCGCGGCGTTATAGCGTTAACGCATGGGCCAAAACCACCACAAAGGGGACAGGCACCTTTGTGGTGGTTTCGACATTTGCCCAGATAAAACCTGCCAAAATAAACCTGTCCCTTTTTGGTAGGTTTGGGAGAGGAAGCCGGGATGGACAAGGCTGAGTTGCGGCGGGCGGTGATTGCTCGGCGCGATGCTCTTGATTTGGACTTGCGGGCGGCGAAGTCTGCTGATATCTGTGCGCGGCTGGTTGAGCTGCTGGGCCGCTTGGATGCCGCGGCGCCGCACACCGTTGCCGTCTATGCCGCGATGGGTTCCGAAGTCAACCCAGCCGCGTTTGCCGCAGCTGCCGCCAAACGTGGCTGGCGCGTGGCCTATCCGTGCATGCTCTCGGCAACAGACGCCGCAGCTTGTGGCCAGCGCATGTGTATGCGGGCAGTTGCCGCCGACGATGCATCCGCGGCACCGTTTATCGCCCACCCCACGCGGGCCTTCGCGGCCACGGACATCGACAGCAGCCGCTTCCCTATCGTGCCTGCCGACGCTCTCGACATGATCGTCGTGCCGCTCGTAGCCTTCGACCGCGCCGGCGCGCGCCTGGGCTACGGCGGCGGCTGCTATGACCGCTACCTGCCCATGCTCTCGCCCGCATGCCAAATCATCGGCATCGCCTTTGACGAACAGCGCGTCGACGACGTTCCCACCGACGCCCACGACCTGCCGCTGCCCAACATCATCAGCGCCTAACCGCTGCCACATCAGCCACGGCTACAGCGGCACCATCGCAGCCTAGTGCTCCTCGCCGGCGCGGGCTAGGTCGTAGGGCGTGGTCTGGTAGACGTAGTAGTTGAGCCAGTTGGTGTAGAGCAGCTGAGCCTGGCTGCGCCAGACGTTGAGCGGCTCGGCCGTGGGGTCGTCGTTTGGGAAGTAATGCGCCGGCACCTCCGGGTTGAGTCCGCGCTTCACGTCGCGCTCGTACTCCAGGCGTAGCGTGTCGGTGTCGTACTCGGGGTGGCCAAAGACAAAGAAACGGCGGCTGTCGGTCGACTTGACGATGTACAGGCCCACCTCGTCGGACACGGCCACGACCTCAAGCTGCGGCTCGGCCTCCACATCCTCGCGACGCACATCGGTGTTGCGCGAGTGCACGGCATAGAAGCGGTCATCGAAGCCGCGCACCAGCGGGCTTTGCGGCTTCACCAGATGATGCTCGAACACGCCGCTCGCCTTGGCCGGCAGGTCGTGCTTCTGGATACCGTAATGATGGTAGAGCCCCGCCTGCGCGCCCCAACAAATGTGCAGCGTAGAGTGTACGTGCGTGGTAGACCAGTCCATGATCTGGCAGAGCTCGGGCCAGTAGTCGACCTCCTCGAACGGCATCTGCTCCACGGGCGCGCCCGTGATGATCAGGCCGTCGTAGTGGATGTCGCGGATGTCGTCGAACGTACGGTAGAACGTCTCCAGGTGGCCGGCGCTCACGTGCGTGGCCTCGTGCGTCTTGGTGCGCAGCAGGTCCACCTCCACCTGCAGCGGCGTGTTGGAGAGCTTGCGCATGATTTGCGTCTCGGTGGCGATCTTGGTGGGCATGAGGTTGAGGATGAGCACGCGCAGCGGACGGATGTCCTGATGCAGTGCGCGGTACTCGGTCATGACAAAGATGTTCTCGCTCTCGAGTTGCGCAGCAGCAGGAAGGGCGTCGGGAATACGAATGGGCATGGATGCTCCTTACGAGTCAGTTGCAGCTATGGTACAACGAGCGGCCCCATCCGCGCGAGCACATCGCCCAGCGATGCCGTCAGCGGCCAAATCACTCCAAAAGTAGAGATTAAGGCATGTCCCAAAAAACTGCGACGCTTTAGCCTAGCAAAGTGGTAGCAGGACGCTACAATGGTTCGACGCGAAAAACTCGGCCGAAAGGATACATATATGTACCAGACGCGTAAGATCGGTGTGGTCGGCCAGGGCCACGTAGGAGCACATGTCGCCAACAGCCTGCTTATGCAGGGCATTGCCGATGAGCTGTACCTGTGCGATATCAACGAGGCCAAGGTGACGTCCGAGGTCCAGGACCTGCGCGACTCCCTTTCGTTTGTCCCGTATAACACCAAAATCGTCAACTGCTACGACCACTACGAGGAGCTGGCCTGCTGCGACGTCATCGTCAACGCTGCCGGCAAGGTCGCACTGGCCGCCGGCAACCGCGACGGCGAGCTGTTCTTTACCACCGACGCCGCCCGCACCTTTGCCAAGCGCATCGTCGACGCCGGCTTTGACGGCATCTTCGTGAGCATCTCCAACCCCTGCGACGTCGTGTGCACCGAGCTGTGGCATCTGACCGGCTACGATCCCAAGAAGATCATCGGCTCGGGCTGCGGTCTGGATTCCGCCCGCCTGCGCACCGAGATCTCCAAGAAGGTCGGCGTGAGCCCCAAGTCTATCGACGCCTACATGATCGGCGAGCACGGCTTTAGCCAGCTGGCTGCCTTTAAGGCTGCGACCATCGCCGGTAAGAGCTTGACCGAGCTTCAGGCCGAAAACCCCGACAAGTACGCCTTTGACCACATGGAGGTCGAGGAGCTCGCGCGTAAGGGCGGCTATGTGACCTACCAGGGCAAGCAGTGCACCGAGTACGCCGTCGCCAACTCCGCCGCGCGCGTCTGCGCTGCCGTTCTGCATAACGAGCACGCCGTGCTTTCCGCCTCCACGCTCATGACCGGCCAGTATGGCGAGGAGGGCATCTTTACCTCCCTGCCGTGCGTGATCGGTGCCGAGGGCGTCGAGGAGGTCTACACGCTGGACCTGTCCGAGTACGAGCTCGAGGGCTTCCACAAGAGTTGCCAGCACATCCGCGACAACATCGCCCAGCTCGACTGGTGGGATGCCGAGGCCTACGACGCCAAGTAGGCCGCTGGCTGCCGCAACCTTGCGAATCTAAGCGCGATACTAAGCGGGCCGCGCCGGAAATCCCCGGCACGGCCCGCTTTTTTGACTCACGCAGCGCCCTTACGAATCGAAGGTGAATGGTTTTCCCGTTACCTAGTACTGCTCGATGCCCATGTAGCGACGAACCTCGGGGCTGTGGTCGAACACCTTGCCGCGGGCGGCGCGCAGCTCGCAGCTCATGTTGTAGAAGAAGATCGGCTCCAGGTACGAACGCACGCTGGCAGGCACGTCGCCCACGCCGTACTCGAGTGCGTCGAGCACCATGACCGTATCGGTGTGCGTGTTGAGGAACGCCAGCGCGCGCTCCTCCATGGGGCGGCACTCGCCCGATCCGAGCTGTACAAAGTAGAACACGCCGGGCTCGGTGGCTTCGAACGGGCCGTGGAAGTACTCGCCGGAGTGGATGTAGCAGCAGTGCTGCCACTGCATCTCCATGAGCGAGCAGATGGCCATGGCGTAGGTCTGGCTAAAGTTGGGGCCGGAGCCCAGGATATAGAAGAACTTGTGCTGCTGGCAGAGCTCGGCAAAGCGGGCGCCCAGCTCGGCGTTGACCTTCTCGCGGGCGGCGGGCAGCAGCGCATCCATCTTCTTGAGGCCCTCGTACATGTCGGCGAGTGCCTCGTAGCCTTCCTGCTGGTCAAGCAGCTCGGCGGCGATCAGAGCGCCGATGCCCTGAGGCACCTCGGCCTGCGGCACGCCCTCGCCCCAGGGGTAGACCCAGGTGGTCCACTTGCCGTTGTCGATCTTGGAGCCCTCGCAGTCGGTCATGGCCACGACCTCGGCGCCGGCTGCCAGCGCCATCTCGCAACCGTCGACGACCTCCTGCGTATTGCCGCTGTGGCTGCAGGCGACGACGAGCGACTTCGGCCCTAGGCTCTTGGGGGCCATCAGGCAAAACTCGCGTGCCGTGTAGACTGTCGAGGTAAACGTGGTGGCCTCGCGCTTGAGCAGTTCGTTAGCCGGCATCAGGTCAATCATCGAACCGCCGCAGGCGATCCAAAAGACATTCTCGACCTTGCCCTTGCGCTCGATGATTTCCTGAATCAGATCGTGTGCGTTCACGGTGACGCTCCTCCTTGTGTGGCGGCTTTGAACGACAGCAGCTCGCACCTACGGTCGTTCTATGTTGTCCTATTTATACCACGCAAAGCTTCACCGGTGAAGTCATTTCGGCAAATTTGTTCTATGTTGTTCTATCTATGAACGTTAGATGTCGAACACGTAACGCGAGCCCACGATCTTTTGGCGCCCGAGCAGCAGGGGGCGCTCGTCTGCATCGGTAAAATACGCCTCCATATAAAAGAGAGGCTCGCCGACCGGCACCTCCAGCAGCGGGGCCGCCTGAGCATCGGCAAGCGCAATCTCCACGGTGCAGGGGTCGGACTTGAGCGGCGCGCAACCCGAATGCTCGGCAACGAGCGCAAAGATTGAGTTATCGGAAAGGTCCTCGTCGGCCAGCGTCTGCAGGTAGGGATGGTCGGCGAGCACAAAGGCGTTGTTCTCGAGCATGACGGGGATGCCGTCGGCCGTGCGCACGCGCTCGACCACGATAAGCTCACTGCCGGGCTCCACGCCAAAAAACGCCGCGTCCTCGCGCGTCGCCGCAACCACCGTGCGCGACACCAGGCGCGCTCCGGCCACCATATCGTTGGCAGCACAACCCTCAGTAAAACTCTGGACGTCACCCTTCTGGTGAATCTTGCGCTTGAGCTTGGGAGCGCACACAAAGGTACCCCTCCCCTGCTGGCGGTTGAGATACCCCGCACGCGACAGCTCCTCGATGGCGCGGCGCACGGTGACGCGCCCTACGCCGTAGGACTTCGCGAGCTCGATCTCGGAAGGAATGCGCGAGCCAGATGCGTACACGCCGCGCGCGATCTCTCCCTTTAGGTCGTCCATAACCTGCTGGTACAGCGGCACGGCGGAAACCTCGGCGCGCTCGGAACGTTCGGTCTTGTTATCGGCTACCATCGTTACGCTCCATCCCGTGCATGCTCGGACTCAAATTCTTCAATCGCCGCCATAAACTGCTCGCCAAAGGCGTCGGCCTTTTTCTCGCCAATGCCGTTGACCTGGATCAGCTCGTCGCGCGTCTGAGGGCGCAGGCGGCACAGACCGCGCAGAGCCTTGTCGGAGAAGACCATGTACGGCGCCATCTCCAGCTCGGTCGAGATCTCCTTGCGCAAGGCACGCAGGCGCTCGAACAGCTCGGCATCGTCGCCCACGCGCGGGCGCTGATCCAGCTCAGCCTCCTCGCGCAGCAGATCCACCGCACGGCGGGCGCGAGCCGAGGCCTTGCGCTTGGACGCGCGACGCTTAACGGTAAAGGCGAACGCCTCATCCTCGACCTCGACGGCACGCGGACCCAGCCCCACGACCGGGTACTGCCCCTGCGAGGTGGCCAGATAACCGCGGCCGCACAGCTGGCCGATGATGTCCTTGATGCGCCCGACCGATTCGCTCGACAGCTCACCGTAGCCGCGGTCCTCGTCCAGATGCATCTGGCGAATGCGCTCGGTGTTGCCGCCGTGGAGCACATCGGCGATGAGCGACTTGCCAAAGCGCATGGGACGCGTGGCCACGTAGCGCACGGCGGCGCGGGCCATATCGGTGACGTCCTCGACCTCGAACTGCGTGAGGCAGTTGCTGCAGTTGCCGCAGCCCTCGGCGTCGTCCGTGGCGGTGGCGCCCGCACCGGCCGCGGCCTCGTCGCCAAAGTAGCGCAGCATGTATTCGCGCAGGCAGCCGGTGGTATTGCAGTAGCCCTCCATCTGGCTGAGCAGACGATATCGATTTTGGAGCGCCCACGCGCGTTGCTCGTCGTCGAGCGCCTCGTCGGCCGCATCGCCGCGGTCGATTAAAAAGCGGCGCATCCGAAAATCGTTGCCGTTCCACAGCAAGTGGCAGCTGGCCGGGTCGCCATCGCGGCCGGCGCGGCCCGCCTCCTGGTAGTAGGCTTCGATGCTCTCGGGCACGTTGTTGTGGATCACGTAGCGCACGTTGGGCTTGTCGATGCCCATGCCAAAGGCGTTGGTGGCAACCATCACCTGGATATCGTCGTCGATAAAGGCGCGCTGGCTTTGGCGACGGGCGTCGTTGCCCATGCCGGCATGGTAGCGGCCAACGCGAATGCCGCTGGGGCCCAGCGCCTCGGCAAGCTCGCCGGCGAGTGCATCGACGGTCTTGCGGGTCGAGCAATATACGATGCCGCTCTCACTCGAATGCGCGATCACATAGTCGCGCACCCACGCGGCCTTGGCCTTGTCGCCCATCTCCTCGCAGCCAAAGTAGAGGTTCTTGCGATCGAAGCCCGTCACCACCGTCGCGGGATTTTGCAGGCCGAGCATCTGCTGAATGTCCGCGCGCACACGCTCAGTCGCCGTAGCGGTAAAGGCCGCCACGATGGGGCGCTGCGGCAGGGAATCGATGAACTCACGAATCTGCAGGTAGGCGGGGCGGAAATCCTGGCCCCATTGGCTCACGCAGTGGGCCTCGTCAATGGCCACGAGCGGCACGCCAATGCCGGCGGAACCCGCAGCCTCCTGCGCAAAGGCCAAAAAACGCGGCTCGAGCAAGCGCTCGGGCGCCACGTACATAAGCTGGTAGCGGCCCTCGCGCGCCCGCTTGAGCACGGTGTTTTGCTGGGCCGGAGTAAGGCTGGAGTTGAGATAGCTGGGGCGCGCACCCGCCGCGAGCAGCGCGCGGGTCTGGTCCTCCATAAGCGACAGCAACGGGCTCACCACAAAGGTGATGCCGGGCAGCATAAGCGCAGGCACCTGGTAGCAAATGGACTTGCCGGCGCCTGTGGGCATAACGCCCAGCGCATCGCGACCGGCAAGGATCGCATCGACCATGCGGTCCTGCCCCGGGCGAAACGAGGTGTAGCCAAAATAGGCGCCGAGCGTGTCGAGCGCCATCTGCTGCATGCTATCGGTCATGGTTTCCTAACGTCCAAGTCATCTGCCGCCGATTATACGCCGCCACGCGGACCGGTGCCGCACGGCTGTCGGCCACGGGCAACGCAATCCAAAAGGAACGAGCGTGGGATTTTTGGACACTTTCCCAACGGCTAATCTCTTGACAAGCGCGCAAACGTCGCTGGTTGAGCATAAGTCAGCGAAAACGCCCCTAAGCGAGCAAGGTGACGTGAAAGAGGAGGGAAGCGTACTTCGGTACGCGACCGACGATTGAACGTCAGATTGCCGCTTAGAGGCGTTTGCAGCGTCGACCGGTCCGCCGTTCGTTAGAACGGCGGAACCAAGGGCGCAGCGTCGGCCCGTTACGCGGTTTGGTAAAACCGCGTAACTTACATCACCATGACGTAACGGCTACCCACGTAGTACTGCTTACCCATCAGGACCGGCTCGCCATTGGGGCCGATAAAGCCGGCGCGCAGGTTGAGCAGCGGATCGTGCGGAGCAATGCCCAGCTCGGCCGCCTGCTCGGCGTTAGCTCGAACGGCCTCGACCGTACGGTAGCCAACCGAGACAATCGGCGTTCCGCCAACACGCTCGACCTCGGCAAAAATCGACTTGTCCTCAAGATCGGCCGTCAACAGCTCACGGTAGGCGTCAAACGGCACAAAGATGTTCTCCTCAAAGATGGGCTCGCCGTCGGCCGTACGCACGCGCTTGATATGCAGCAGCAGCGCATCCTTCTGCAGGCCAAAGAACTCCATCTCGTTTTGGCGCGCCGGAACAATCTGGCGATCGACCACATGTGCACCGGCCTTCATGCCATTGTCGGCACACAGCGCGGTAAACGTCTGCAGCGTCGAGGCGTGGAACTGGCGGTTGATGTGCGGCGTGGAGACAAAGGTGCCGCGGCCCTGCTGCTTAACCAGATAGCCGTCGGAACACAGTTCCTCGACGGCACGGCGCACCGTAATACGGCTCACCTCGTACTGTTCGGCAAGCTCAAGCTCGGACGGAATGCGCTCCTTGGGTGCATAAACCCCTTTCTCGATTGCATCCTTGATCTCGTCATAAATCTGCTGGTAAAGCGGTGCATTTTTGGGTGCGGGCATATCTGATCACTCTTATCAAAATAGCTAAATTTCTAATACGTATATAACGTCTAGTTTCATGTTACCTCATATTGATAAAACGATACACCCTCCCTACCAAAAAGCGACAGCTTCATTTTGGTAGGTTTTATCTGGGCAAACGAGAGCCCTCGAAAGCAACGGGGCTTTCGGGGGGCTCGTTCGGATGGGTTGCGCAGGACCGGCAAAATGCCAATACCCTACTTGCCGTCGTCCTGCTGCAGGCTGTCCTGTTCGCTGAGGCGCGCCTGCCTGCTGGCCATGCGTGCGGGCTTGTCGGGATCGGGAACGGCCGTGGGCATGGGCTCGTCGACATGACCGCCCCACCAGCCGCCCACAAAGTTGAGCGTGTGGAACACGTTGATCACGGCGCCGGGATCAACGTCGCACACCAACTTGATAATGTCCTGGCTCTCGTAGGTCGAAACAACGGTGTTCAGCAGGTACATCTTTTCGCGGCTGTATCCGCCGACGACCTCGGCGCAGCTAATGCCGTGCTGAAAATGGTTTACGTAGGCAGTCATGACCTCGTCTGCCTTGCGCGTCGTAATCTGCAGCGTCACGCGATCGTAGCGACGATAGAAACTGTCGATGGTCTTGGTCGAAATAAACTGGAACACGATGGAGTACGCCGCATTGTCCCAGCCAAATATAAAGCCAAAGATCGCCAGGATAAAGCAGTTGAAACCAAAGATGACGCCCCAAATGGTCTTGCCCGTGTGGTTGGAGACCCACAGCGCGATAAAGTCGGTGCCACCGGTAGATGCGCCGGACTTAAGCGCGATGGCAGCGCCCAGACCCGAGACCACGCCGCCAAAAATGATGAGCATGATCTTGTCACCCAAAAACGGCGCGAAGTGAAAGACGTTGAGGAACAGCGACGAGAGCACGACCTGCATCATCGAGAAGATGACGAAACGCTTGCTAATGCCGCTCCAGCATAGGAGCGCCACGGGGATGTTGAGCGCAAGCATACCGAGCGAGATGTCGATGTGAACGCCGCCCAGCGAGGTAACGCGATCGAGCAGGACCGCGACGCCGGTGAGACCGCTCGGAAGCAGGTCGGCGGGCTGAATGAACGCCTGGATCAGGAATGTCTGGAGGACGGCAGAAATTGTGACCGCCACGGCAGTAATGGCGCGGCGGACGATGGTGAGGCGGCCGAGCACGAGCACGCGGTCCGTGAGCTGATCGATGGCGTTCGCCACGTAGGCTCCTTTCGAAGGCAGATGTAATTGTGGGGCATGCCGGCGATTGTAGCATGGAGCGCGAGAGGACGCTTCAATTCACCCTCTCTCGACAACCAAAACGGGACCGGTAACCCCACAACCAAAGGCCCAAATTCTAAGTGAGTAGACTTTTCGCAACCTGCCGAGCACAGCCAATAACAGCCACCTCTGTGACCTGCGGTTTTACTAAGGCAGAAACGCTTTGTGCTCGGCATGTGCCAAAAAGTCTACTCACTTAGTCCGAGTCGAAGCCAAACGGATCTAAATCGAAGCCAAAATGAGCCAATCCACCGCGATAAATGCGCGAATCGGCACTTCTCGCGGCGGATTGACGCTACAAAGCGGCCAGAATGTCGGTCAGATTATCGATAACGGCATCGGCTCGCGATTGATCGAGGTTGACGCCCTCGTGCGGACGCAGTGCCAGGACGCGGGCGCCGGAGCGCTTGCCGGCCTCGATGCCCAAAGGCGAGTCCTCGATAACCAGGCACTCGGCAGGCTCCATACCCAGCGCCTCCATGGCACGCAGGTAGATCTCGGGGTCGGGCTTAAACGCACTGCACTCGTGACCGCTGATGGTGTAATCCAGCACATCGGCGATACCGGCAATCTCCACCAGCTCGTCAATGAGCTCGCGATAGGACGAGCTCGCGATGGCGCACTTCACGCCGCGCTCGTGCAGCTCACGCATCACCGACTCCGTCTGCTCGTTGAGCAGCTCGGCATACGGAACGGGGTGGTCCGGGCTGTAGACTTGCTTGTACTCCACGCGCAAGCGCTCGCGCAGCTCAACATCGTCGGGCACCAGCGACTTCCAGATGGCAGGCTCGTTAGACCCCGAAAGATCGGGGATCTCGTCAAAGTGGAACCCCTTTTCCTCCATAAACGCCACGCGGCGACGGTTGTAGAACCACTCGGTATCGACCAGCACGCCGTCCATATCAAACAGCACTGCCTTGATCATACGCATCTCCTCCCACCTGCCAAAAAGGGACAGGTTTATTTTGGTAGGTTTTATCTGGTGTTTTGCGACGCGACAGACACGCCCCCAAAGCAAAAAGGGGACGGGGCGCAAACCCCATCCCCTCTCAATCAACCCGTAAGGTCTACTTACTTGTGATTAGTAGGAAAGCTTCCACATGTAGCGGCGCATGGTCAGCGGGTGCTGACGGGCCTCGGCGATCTGGTTGCCGTACTCGCGCATAACGGCGAGGTGCAGCAGCGGGTTGAAGTAGGTGACGACGCTCGCGGGCACGGCGTCAGCCAGGCCGTAGTCCTTGGAGTCGATCAGAGCGACCTTGGCGCCCATGCGCTCAAGGAAGGTGAGGGCGCGAGCGTCCATCGGACGGGTAGCACCATCGGACATGAAGAAGACGTAGGGCTTACCCTCGGTGGAAACCTCGAACGGGCCGTGGAAGTACTCGCCGGTGTTGTAGGCGGCGGCGTCGATCCACTGCATCTCGGTGAACAGGAAGGCGGCGTGAGAATAAGCCATCTTCTCGGAGGCACCGGAGGCCATGAAGTAGATCATCTTGTCGTCCTTGAAGTCCTCGGCGAACTTCTTGGCGAGCTTCTTGCAGTGCTGAGCGGCGTTCTCGCAGAGATCGAAAACGTTGGTGAGGCCGGTGATCATGTCCTCGTAGTGGTCATAGCCCTCGGTCTGCTGAAGGATCTCGAGAGCAAGAGCGATGGCATAGCCGGGCTTCTCGCACTTGGCAGCGAAGTTGGCGTGGAAGCCGTGAACGATGACGTAGTCGGCGTCGACGGTCAGAGCGGAGCCAGCCTTATTGGTGAGGGAGACGACCGGGCAGTTGTGCTTCTTGGCGGTCTTGTTGGCCTCGACGGTCTCGGGCGTGGAGCCACCGAGGGAGCAGGTGATCACGAAGGTGTGCTCGTTGACCCAGGAAGGCGTGTCGTAGTTGAACTCGTTAGCGGTGAAGATCTGAACGTTCAGCTTGTCCGTGTTGTTGGCCAGGAAGTACTTGGCGGGGTACAGGTCGGACATGGAAGCACCGCAGCCGACGAAGGCGACACTGTGGATCTCGTGGTTGGACAGGACGTCAGCGACGATCTGCTTAGGGAGGTTAAGGTCGATCTCGTACATCTGACACATTCCTTTCAATTTTTGCGGCGCCACATTGCCGGGCGCTCGCAGGGTTACCGTGGTTTGGACCGAGTCGCCGGTCCGTTGAGGATGCGACAAGGGGACTGTCCCATTGTCGCATTTTGGGGATGGAAGCCTGCCTGGGGTATGGGATGCCAGGCAGGCCCCCGGGGGAAAGCGGTTAGGCGCTTAGTCGCGACTAGGCCAGGATGCCGACCGCGGAGAGGGCGATGCCGCCCACGATGGCGATCACGAGAAGCCAACCGGTGTTGACGTTCTTCTTGATGAGCCAGTACATAAGGCCGGTGAGGCCAAGGGAGATCATCTGGGGCATCATGCCGTCCAGGATGTCCTGGATCACGACGGTACCCTCAGCGAACTGCAGCGGGGTGGTGGCGCCGATCAGCGTGGCGATCATGCCGCCCACGGACATAAGACCCACGATGCCGCAGACATACATGAGCTTCTCCATGAGGTCGCCGCCCTGAAGCTTGCTCAGGTACTCGTGGCCGCCCTGATAGCCCATCTTGGCGGCGAACCAAGTAATCAGCACAGAGGGGACGATGGAGATGAGCATGGCCAGGATCGGGCCCATGATGGAGCCCTGCTGAGCCAGCTGAACGCCCAGGCCAAAGGCGATAACGCGGATGGTGCCCTGGAAGAAGGAGTCACCGATGCCGGAAAGCGGGCCCATGAGGGAGGTCTTGACCGCGTTGATCGAATCGGGATCGAAGTTCTCGGGATCCTTGGCGTACTCCTCCTCCATGGAGGCGGCGAGGCCTAGGACAAAAGCGCTCGTCTGCGGGGTGCAGTTGTAGAACGCCATGTGACGGTGGTAAGCCTCTTTCTTAGCAGCGAGCTGCTTGGGATCGGACTCATCCGGATAGAGGCGATCGAGCGTGGGAACCATGCCGTAGAGGAAGCCCATGTTCATCTGACGCTCGTAGTTCCAAGAGGCCTGGATGGCCCAGGAGCGCCAGAAGAACTGGCTGACCTTCTTGTTCAGGGACACGTCCTTGGTTGCGGTTGCCATAGTGTGTTCCTCCTTAGTCTTCGTCGTCTTCGAGCGGATCGTAGTCGGAATCGACACCGGCGGCTGCATGGGAACCGTTGAACTTGAAGCCCATGAAGACGACAGCCAGGCACACACCGATCAGAGCGACCGCGATGACGGACAGGTTGAGGTAAGCGGCGAGCAGGAAACCGATGAACAGGAACGGAGTCATACCCTTCTTGATCATCATGGTGAGCAGCAGGGCCAAGCCGTAGGCGGTCATGATCTTGGTCGAAACGTTAAGACCAGTGGACAGCCACTCGGGAACCATGTTGACGATGGCCTGAACCAGGTCGGTGCCAACAAAGACGGCGAGGAAGATCGGCAGGAAGTACATGACGGCGTACAGACCGGAGCCGGCGCAGATGTGCATACGGTAGGCGGTCTTGAACTTTCCGTTATCAATCGCGTTATCTGCCACATGGGTGAGGACGGCGATGATGGAACGGAACACGATGCCGAGGAGCTGACCCAGGACGGCGACCGGGATGGCGATCGTCATGGCGGTCTCGGCGGAAGCATCGGTCAGGCACGCAAAGGCAGCGGCCACGATGCCGCCCAGGACCATATCGGGCGGAACGGCGGCGCCGACCTGCACCAGGCCCATGGACACGAGCTCGACGGCGGCACCGACGGCAAGGCCGGTGGGCACATCGCCCAGCAGCAGACCGACGAGCGTAGCGCCAACGAGGGGCTGCTCGAAGTTAAGACGACCGAGCAGGCGGGAGTCCCACATGCAGAACACGCCGACGAGGCCGACGAGCACCGCACTGATGAACGTATTCATACCCTTCTCCTTTCAGTCAGGCAAAAGCCTGGTTGATTACAGCTTGGCGTCGATGTCGACGCTCTGATACGTAGGGGTCTGCTGAACATAGAGCTTGATGCCCATGTCGAGCAGCTGGTTGACGTCGGCCTTCTGGGTGGCATCGAGGAAGACGGAGCTGTCCTTGCCGCCAATCTGATCGGCACCGTCGTGGTTGGCGGTGGCGCCCAGGTTGATGGCGTCGAGCTTGTAGCCCTGGCAGAACTGCAGCATCTCGGCAGTGTTGCCAAAGACGAACATGACGCGCTCGCCGAGGGTGTTGAGCTTGTCCATCTTGGCGAGGGCACGCTCGACGGTGAAGACGTTCAGGCGCACGCCCTGGGGCTTGGCCAGCTTAAGAGCGCCCTTCTTGATGTCATCGTTGGCGGCAGCGTTGTCGACGACGATGATGCGCTCAGCCTGAACCTTGGTGGTCCAGGTAAAGACGACCTGGCCGTGCAGCAGACGGTAGTCAAGACGTGCGAGGACGATCTTGGCGGGACCGGAGCTGTGACGGGGCGCCTTGGCCTTCTTGGCGGGAGCCGCGGCAGCCTCGACCGGTGCGTTGGGGTTGGTCAGACCGGTGCGGGCCTCGTTGATGAGGGCGCGAGCTCGGCACCCTTGACGGGGGCGGGGCTCAGAGCGAGCGTGAGCGCCAGCGGGATGTTGAAACCGCTGACAACCGTGAACTTCGTGCCGTTCTTGGAAAGCTCGACCATGTTGTTGTTGACCGAGCTACCGAGCATATCGGTTAGCACATACACTGTGTCGTCCGCGTTGAACGTGGCGATCATAGCCTCAACCTTATTGGTGATGGGCTCCTTGTCGTCACGAGCAAGCGACACGACGTGGACGTTCGACACGTCGCCGAGAACCATCTCGAGCGTGTCTTTGGCGCCTGCGGCCAGGCCGCCATGAGATGCGAGAATGATCTGATTCATCTTGCCTCCTCCTTTTCGTTATGGTCATTATAACGTCTTATACGTTGCTTATATTGCTAATTAGTATAAAGACCGTTCGCGGGTGAAAATCGACCGTTGACGGGTTTAACGTACTTGAAACGTTGGGGCTGGATAGGCAGGCGCTGGCTGGATAACCCCAGGTCAGACGCCGCACACAATCCTCTATCGCACGAAGTACCAGGGGCTTTCCTGCACGGTGGGTTCCAGCGCAATGCCGGTGCGTTCCTTAAACAGATCCATGTCCTGCGATTTCTCCGTCCACCACGCGTTGGGCTTAAAGGTCATGCTCTCAACAACATGACCGACAAACACACTGTTGCGCAGCTTGGAAAAGTCGGTGTTCATGATCAGGATGGACGCGAGCACCAGCACGATGCCCAGGACTTTGATCGCGCCGGCGGGCTCGGCGTAGACACCAATGCCCAACAGTACGGTGACGACCGTCTCGAATGACATTACGACGGGAACTTTCGACGTCTCGAGCCCCATGGACAGACCCTGCATATATAAGATGTAAGCCACGGCTGTGGGGATGAGTCCAAAGCCAAGGAACAGCAGCAGCAGCTGTGGCGACATTGCCGCGGCGACATCCGGCCACGGAGCCGCGATAGCCGCCATAACCGCACCGCCAAAAACAAAGCCCCAAAACGTGACAGCCAGCGGGTGGACCGTCTTGGTTGCTATCCGGCTAAACACCGCGAGCGACGCACCACAAAGACCTGCAATCACGCCCGACGTGACGCCCCAAACCGAAAAATGGAAACCGGAAAGGTCGCCATTGGTCACTGCAAGCACGCAGCCAACGATGTTAAAGACAATGGCAACGAGCTTGTTGGGGGTCACGTCCTCGCGATAAAGCACGCGGCCGAGCATGACGCCAAACACCGGCGAGGTGTAGAGCAGCACCGAGGCCGTGGACATGCCCACCTCGCCCATGCACTCGTAATAGCAGGTGTTGGCGGCGGCCAAACCGACGATACCGACAAGCGCGCAGGGAACAAGCTCTTTAGGGCTTGCCTTGAACAGTGCCAGCGGACCCTGAGCCACGGTAGACCCCTCACCCGGACGGCAGCCCATAAACATCAGGACCGGCGCCAAGATAAGCGCTCCGACCAACAAGCGAAAGGCAGCCATGCTCTGGGACGAAACGCCCATGGCCGAGATGCCGTTTACAAAGATTCCGATGCTGCCCCACATAAGCGCGGCGACCAGCACCAGCACATAGCCCAGATTGCTTTTCTTCAACGCAGCCTCCTCGGTATTGTTTCCAATATGTTTCACACTACGTTATAGTCGTTATATACATTTTTCAAGGCACAAATCGGCGAACGGGAAATCTCTCGACACAAGGAGTGTCCCCAACTGCCGGCAGAAAGGGAACGTCCCCAAGTGCCGCTCTAGCAGTTGCAGTGAAATAGTTCTCAAACAGAGGCTTCACGCCCCCAAACAGGAACTATTCCACCGCAACTCATGAGGGGTATTGGGCTGTTAGGCCGCTCTATCCCTTAGTAATCCAGCTTCCACATGTAGCGGCGCGTCATGTAGTCCTTGTGGGTGACGGCGGAGAGCGCACGCATGTAGACGTTGTTGAGGATCGGGGCAAAGATCAGGTGGTTGAAGTACTCGCTCACGCTGTCCTTGATGTCGTTGAGGCCGAGCTCCTTGGCGTCGAGCTGATAGACGCGCTCGCCACCGTACTGGTTGACGAAGCGGATGCCGCGCTCGTCGTTGCAGCGGCTGCGGCCGACGCTGATGAGCTGGAACAGCGAGGTACGCTTGTCCAGGATCTCGAAGGGACCGTGGAAGAAGTCGCAGGTGTTGATGGTGCAGGAGTCGATCTGCAGCATCTCCTGCACGTTGCAGATGCTAAAGACGTAGGCGGCACCAAAGAGCGGACCCTGAGCCATCACGTTGATGCAGGGCTTGTCGGCGTTCTGCTCGGCCCACTTGGCTGCGAGCGGACGGGTGTACTCGACGGCCTTGCGATAGATGGGGTCGACCAAGTCGAACGCGGCCATAGCGGTCTCGTACTCGGCATAGCCCTCGGTCTGCTGCGTAAGCTCCATGGCGATCATGGTCACTACGGCGGAGTTGGTACGGCCCATGCAGGACTCGTCGACGGCCAAGCTGTCGTACTGGATCTTGTAGTCGCAGACCTCGGTGAGGCCGGACTCGTCAACATAGATGGCGATGGTGCTGGCGCCGTGGTCCTTGGCGACCTGGGCGGCGACGATGGTCTCCTTGGTGCCGCGCATGGACACGACGACGGCCAGGGTGTTCTCGTTGACGTAGGCCGGGGTGGCGTGCACGAACTCGTTGCTGGTGTAGCTGGAGCTCACGACCTGCGTGGCCTCGTGCTCCATAAAGTACTGGGCAGGATAGTTGCCGCCGTTGGATCCGCCAGCGCCAATCCACACGACGCGCTTGATGCCGCCCTTGTCTGCCTTGTCAGCCAAAACCTGGGAGACGACATCCTTAACCTGTTCCTGAGTAGTCATCGTGCATCAGCCTTTCTTCTCGTTTGATGCTCTCGATGGCATACAAGTTACATACATGTTTTGGTTATGTCGACTAGTTGTATGCTATATTTATCTTAGAATTTTTGCTGATGCGGTTTTTGATAATTGGCTACCAGCTGTTTTGTTGTCGTATTGAATACATGCTTGCTTAGATAAGCATACAAGTTAGATATAGGCTGATCGCATGAACGCTTCATCTAAAAAGAAACTGAGCCAATACGAGCGCTTGGCGGGTACGCTTCGCGACCGCATCGCCGCCGGCATCTACGCACGCGGAGACAAGCTGCCGTCCGAGATGGAGCTCATGGACGAATCGGGCCTGTCGCGCAGCACCGTGCGCCACGCCCTTAAGGTGCTCGTTGATGAGGGCCTGGTGCGCACCGAGCGCGGGCGTGGCGCCTTTGTGGCCGACACGCCCGCGCTCCACGAGAACAACCTAGTGTTTTCGAGCTATACCAAGCAGGTCGAAGGCCAGGGCATGAAGCCCACCACGCGCACCGTGGACTCGGGCTTTGCCAAGGCGGCCGGCAGCATAGCTAAGTTCTTTGACGCCGCCGTGGGCAGCAAGCTCGTCAAACTTGTCCGCCTGCGTTATCTGGACGACGCGCCGCTGTGCCTGGAGACCACTTATCTGCCGCCAAGCTTCGAGGCACTCATCGATCGCGATATCAACGGTTCGCTCTACGCCACGCTGCGACAGGAGTTCCATCGCGCGCCGGCACAGGGGCACAAGACCTTTGAGGTGTGCTACGCCTCGCAAAACGAGGCGTTTTTGCTCAACGTC
>URIJ01000020.1 GCA_900547835.1 uncultured Collinsella sp. | reverse complement strand
AGAGGATCAAGGCCGTCAAGGAGTACCAGGCCGCCCTGGCCCGCGGCGCTCGACCGGGCGAGACGGAGTAGGTTAATTGTCCGTCCCTGGGATGGGGCCCACACATATCATTCCGTGCTCAAACATTCTCGCTTTGCTGCGAAACTGCGCGCGGGACGATATGTGTGGGCCCCCTCCCAGGGACTACGTTGTCGCTCTTCGTTTCGCCCGGGTGCCGTCGGGCCAGGGAGGGGCGTCTTCGCTGATAGGTGCTTTCTTGGGAGGGCTGCTTTTATGCGGCTCTTTCTTTGTTTTTGGGTATATTTGTTTCTGTTGAACTATTCTTGCGGCTGGGCGCGCTTGCGACCAGGAACGCTTTTTTGTAGCCGTCTCGGCTCGTTATTGAGAGGAGACTAACTTTTATGCGTATTGTGTTTATGGGTACGCCTGATTTTGCTGTGCCTTCTTTGACTTCGCTTGTTGAGGCTGGGAATGAGGTTGCGCTCGTTATTACTCGTCCCGATGCTGTTCGTGGGCGAGGTAAGAAGCTAGAGCCGTCTCCTGTTAAGGCTAAGTCGCTTGAGCTGGGGTTGCCGGTTATTGAAGCTAATCGTATGACGCCGGAGGTTATTGAGGCGCTCCGGGCTGCCCAGGCCGATATTTTCTGTGTGGCTGCTTATGGTTGCATTTTGCCGGATGAGGTGCTGCATATGGCGCCGCTTGGTATTGTGAATGTTCATGCGTCCTTGCTGCCTCGTTGGCGTGGGGCTGCTCCTATTCAGCGTGCGATTCTCGCTGGTGATGAGGTTGCTGGCGTTTCTATTATGCGCATTGGGCATGGCGTGGATACCGGCGCCTATTGTGCGCAGGCCTCAACCTCGGTTGCCGGTAAGCATGCCGAGGCGCTGACTACGGAGCTTGGCGAGCTGGGCGGTAAACTGCTTGCCGATACGCTTCCTTTGCTTGCTGACGGCACCGCTGTTTGGAATGAGCAGGATGAGTCGCTCGTTACCCATGCTGCCAAGATTTCCAAGCAGGAGATGCGCCTGGATCCGCACATGGCGGCGCTTGATTGCGTGCGTCATGTGCTGGCCTCGTCCGATACCGCGCCTGCTCGTTGCGTGATTGCCGGCAAGACCGTGCGCGTGCTCGATGCTGCGCCGGCTGATGTGTCGCTTGGCGAGGGCCAGGTGCTTGTTAAGGCTAAGCGTGTTTACCTGGGCCTTTCCGACGGTGCGGTTGAGCTGCTCGAGGTTAAGCCCGATGGCAAGCGCGCCATGGCTGCTTCTGCTTGGGCTGCTGGCCTGCAGGGTGCCGATCTTTCGTGGGGTGTTTTGTCATGAGCAAGCTGTCTCCCGCGCGCAAGCTTGCGCTCGATGTGCTGATGGAGGCCGATCGCCGCGGCATGTATGCGCGCGACGTGCTGTCCTCTCGCGCATCGGCCAAGGCTATTGACCAGCGCGATTCCGCTTTTGCCGCCCGCTTGGCGCTGGGTGTAGCCGCCACGCAGGGTATTTTGGACGAGCTGCTCGATCAGTTCCTCGATAAGCCCAAAAAGGTCGCGCCGCGCGTTCGCATGGCGCTTCGCATCTCGGCCTTCGAGATGCTCTACCTGCATACCCCGGGTCGCGTTGCCGTGAGCCAGGGTGTTGAGCT
Source organism: uncultured Collinsella sp. (assembly GCA_900547835.1). GTDB lineage: Bacteria > Actinomycetota > Coriobacteriia > Coriobacteriales > Coriobacteriaceae > Collinsella. Next base: position 16,011 of record URIJ01000020.1, on the reverse strand, counting down.
GGTTCGTAGCGGTGCTAAGTCTGCCGCGGGCCTGGCTAACGCGGTGCTGCACAAGGTCGCGGACAACGTTGAGGGCTTTGCCACGGCATCTGACGTGGATGAGTCCGAGCGTCGTTTGGTTCGCCTGTCTCGTTTGATGGGTCTTCCTCGCTGGCTGTGCGCTCGTATTATGGCCTCGTTCGATACGCCCGAGGGCGCGCTCAACTTTGCCGGCAATCTGGCGCCCGCGCCGCTCGCTCTGCACGAAAATGCCTTTGCAACCAAACCTGATCCGTACATTTCGCAGCTTGTTGCGCCTGTGTTCCCGGGTTGCCATGCGCCGGTCGATGCGCAGGCCACGGTTGCGTCGGGTGTGTTTGAGCGCGCGGCTGCCGTGGCCTCGGACCTTAATGCCCAGCTCATCGCTACCGTGGCGACCCGTCCCGGGCGTTGCCTGGAGATTGGCGCCTGTCGTGGCACCAAGACCTATGTGATGATGTGCCAGGCCAAGCGTGCCGGCTACGACCGCCAGCATACTGCACTCGATTTGCACGACCGCAAGTGCGACCAGAATCTCGCGCGCCTGCATAAAGCGGGTATTACGGGTGTTCGCACGGTCTCGGGCGATGCGTGCGAGCTCGATGTGGTCCTCACGTCGTTCGATGCGATGCTTGGTAAACCCGTTCTTTTCGATACGGTGTTTATTGATGCCCCATGCTCGGGCACCGGAACTATGCGTCGTCATCCCGAGATTCCGTGGCGCCTGACCGAGAAGGACGTTACGACTGAGCTGCCCAAGCTGCAGCTCACGATGCTCAAAGAGGCCGCCGCGCGCGTGGCTGCCGGCGGTGAGCTTATCTACGCTACCTGTTCGGTCTTTGACGAAGAGAACACGCAGGTGGTGGATGCTTTCCTGAACTCTCCCGAGGGCGCCGGCTTTAGCGTGGCGCCGCTCTCCGAAGCACAGATTCTGCAACTCCCCGAGTTCGATCAGGCCAAGAAGCTCGTTTCCGTACGCCAGAACGATCGAGGCCTCTTCCAAAGCGTGCCGGTAAACGCCGATTCCTACGACGGCCACTTCTGCGCCCGCCTGGTCCACAAGTAACGACTAAGTTGCGGTGAAATAGGGATTGAATAGCGGCTTCTGCCCGCCAAACAGTCCTTATTTCACCGCAACTCATAAGGAACCTGGGCAGCTAAAGAATCAGCCCCGCGATTGGTGTCGGTCGCGGGGCTGATTGGTTTCTAGTGGCTGTGCGGGCAGTTGGCGCAGCAGCCGCTGGTGGCGCTGGTGCTGGAGCCGCCGCTTCGCTGGTCGGTGTTGTAGAAGCCGCTGCCCTCAAACTTGATGCCGCTAGCCGAGAACGTCTTGGCCGCCGGGGCACCGCAGCTCGGGCACACGACCTCGGGAGTCTCGGACATGGGATGCTCAACCTCAAACACGTTGCCGCAGCTCGAGCACTTGTAATCGTAGCGCGCCATAATACTTCCTTTTCAGCACAAAGCGGGCAGATTACTCTGCCCGCAAAAATTCAAACGTCTGTAACTGTACCCTATATCGGGGGTTTTATCACGCTTCGCCCCAGAATCTATGGTTGTTGCGCAGGAGCTGTGCGGTTTTGTTCTCGGCGGCTGCAATGTCCGCCTCGTCAGCCTGCCAGGTCCAGTTGCCCGTGGCCACGCCCGGAACGTTCATGCGCGCGTCGTCGCCAAGCCCCAGGATATCCTGCAGCGGCATCATCACCAGGGGAGCGTCGCTCGCCAGCGCGTCGCTCATCAGCTTGGCCGCCACCTCAACACCGCTCGGTTCATCGCCGCCCGCAAAGGAACGCGTGCTCCAACCGGCCAATGTCGACGTATCGTGCGTCGAGGTGTACAGAATCTTGCCGGGCGTGGGATGCACACCGCAGCGAACGTCGTAGTCGCTAAACTCCAGCACGTCCATGCCGGGGAAGCCGCAGGTCGAAGCCATGGCGCGAACACCGGGCGTCAAATAGCCCAGGTCCTCGGCGATAAAGTTGAGCGGACCCAGCTCGTCATAGGCGGTCTGGAACAGGTCTTTGCCCGGTCCTGCCAGCCAACGCCCGTCGGCGCATGCCTTGCCCGCGGGAATGCTGAAATAGCTGTGGAATCCCAGGAAGTGATCCAGGCGCACGCGGTCGTAGAGCGAAAACGCACGACGTAGGCGATCCATCCACCAGCTATAGCCGTTCTGCTTCATGTGGTCCCAGCGGAACGTTGGGTTGCCCCACACCTGGCCCTCGGGCGCAAAGTTATCAGGCGGCGCACCGGAGATCTCGATTGCCTTACCGGTATCGGACAGCCAGAAGTTCTCGGGCTCGCTCCATGCATCGGCCGAATCGTCCGAGACATACATCGGGATATCGCCGATGACCTCGATGCCCTTCTTGTGCGCGTAGTTCATGAGCTCGCACCAGGCTAGGTCAAAGCGGTACTGCATGTACGCCTGCAGCTCTGCCTCGTCGTGGAAACGCTTGTCGTCAATCAGGTGCTCGTTGTAGCGCCCGACATCCGCCGGCCAATCGTGGCGCGACTCGCCCTCAAAGTACTTCTTAACGGCCATGTAGACGCAGTATTTCTCGAGCCAATCGGCATTGCGATGCTTAAACGCGGTGTACAGCGGATCGGCATCCTCGCCTCCGCGGGCCTTCCAGGTCTCAAAGTCGGCGGCCAGCTCCTCGTGGCTTTCGGGCAGCAGGTCGATATTGCCTGCAAAGGCCGAAGGACCGGCGTAAGGGGAGCAGAAGAAGTCCGTGGGGTTGACGGGGAGAACCTGCCAGTAGCGCATGCCCATGGCGGCCAGATGGTCGATAAAGCGACGCGTGGGCGCGCCGATCGTACCGGGCTTGCCGTCGTCGGTCGGCACCGATGTGATATGGCACACAACACCCGCACCGTGATCGAGCGGCTCCTGCAGGCGCTGCTCGGCATGGTGATAGATGATCGACGAGCCCAGCGGATACAGATCGAGCGTGACTGTGCCGTTGTGAATCTCGCACTCGTGACCGCTGATTACATCGCTCGCACATTCGCCGAGTGCCGGAATGGTCACACGATGCGAGTTGCGCAGGCTGCGGTTGATGATAACCGTCGCGGACTCGCCATCCTTGCCCGTGCGGTTGTATGCCAGCACCTCATCATTGAGCGCGAAGGCCTTGATCTCGCCATCGATCATAAACGGTAGCGCGCGGCGCACGGCCGAGGCATTCTTGACGATTGCGAACGTATCGAAGTCGTGCAGGTTTTCCTTGGTCGGCATGGTGCGGCGATTGCCCGGATCGGTGAGACCCTCCAAGCCGTACTCGTCACCGTAATAGATTGAGGGAACGCCCGGGAACGTCATCTGCATGAGCGTCGCGAGCCAAAAACGGCTTTTGGCCATCGCGTTCTCGTCCAGGCGCCACTTGCTGCGCTCGCACTCGGGCAGCTGTGACTCGTCGGGGCCGCCGCCGAGCACCGAGATGATGCGCGGACGGTCGTGGCTCGACAGCAGGTTGAGCGCGCAAGACAGGGCCTCACGCGGATAGTTCTCGCGCAGGGTCTCGATATCCTCGGCAGCTTGGTAGGCGTTTTTGTAGCCCATCAAAAAGCCGATGACCATGTCGCGGAAGGGGTAATCCATGGCCGAGTCGAGCTCGGAGCCTTGCAGATAACGACGCAGATGGCCGTAGCTGATCTTGTTGGAGGCGTCTTCCCAGACCTCGCCGAGCAACAGTGCATCGGGCTTTTCGGCGAGCACGGCCTTCTTGATCTCGGCCAAGAAGTCGTCGGAGAGCTCGTCGGCCACGTCCAGGCGCCAGCCATGGGCACCGGCGCGCAGCCATTTGCGGATGACGCCGTCCTTGCCCAGGAGCTTCTCGCGCACCAGCTCGGATTTCTCGTTGATGGCGGGCATGTTGCCCACGCCCCACCAGCAGTCGTACGAGCCGTCCTCGTGGAAGCAAAACGCATCGCGCCACGGCGAATCCTCGCTCTGCCACGCGCCCACGCCGGGGTAGTTGCCGTAGCGGTTGAAGTAGATAGAATCGTCGCCCGTGTGGTTGAACACACCGTCTAGAATGATGGAAATGCCCAGCTTCTCAGCCGCCTCGCATAGCTCGGTAAAGTCCTGCTCGGTGCCCAGGATCGGGTCGATCTTGGTGTAGTCGGCCGTGTCGTAGCGGTGGTTGCTCGCGGCTTCAAAGATAGGGTTGAGGTAGATGGCCGTAAAGCCCAGCTCGGCGATACGGGGCAGGTCTTCCTGGATGCCCTTGAGCGAGCCGCCGTAGAAGTCCCAGGTCTTGATGGAGCCGTCCTCGGCGCGCTCGTACACGGGCGGCTCGTTCCAGTCCTCGACCATCCGGCGCTGAATGCCGTTGCGCGGTTTTTCGAGTTGGGCCATTGTGCGCTCGCGCCAGTGCTCGTCGCGGGCATAGCGATCGGGGAAGATCTGATAGACCATGCCGCGCTCGTACCACTCGGGACGAACTTCGCGGTGCTTGTAGACAGTGACCTGGAATGACGGCACCTCGGCGTAATCGTAGGTTATACCTTCGCCGCCGGTGCGGCCCTGTGGTGCGCCCAGGCGAACCTCGGGCTGGCCCTCGATATTGCAGATAAAGCTGTACCAGATAAGACAGGGCTCGGCGCACTCCAGCTCGGCGGTAAAGATGCCGTCGCCCTCGTGCGTCATGGGATACCGAGACTCACCGATCTCATCGACCCAGGTGCGGAGCGTAAGCATTGCCTGCGCGGGATCGGCATCCTCCAGAATCACGGAGAGCGAAAGGGTAGTTCCTGTGGTCACAGCGCCAAACGGAGTGCGAAACTGCGGCAGACGGCTGTTGTGTATCAATCTCATAGTACGGTCCAGTTCAATAGAATCATGGCATGCTGGCCATGGGCTTTACGCACAGGATGTAAGTATATCTGTTGTACACAGGCTGTATAAACAACATCCGTTTACCATCGGCGAACGGTTGTCCTAGAAAATCGTTTTACCACTACCTACAGAGAAGGGGCACCCAGTTGGAGCGCCCCTTGCTTAGGGTTTGATGAGGTTTTGAATCGTCTGCGTACTAGCGGCGCTTGCGGGTGGCCGTTGCCTTGCGGACGGAGGTCTTCTTGGTCGGAGCCTTTTCCTCGGTCGCGGCGACGGGGGAGACCGGGGCCTTCTTGGCGGGCTCGGGCTTGGCCTTTACCTCGGCCTTGGGCTCCTCTTTAGCGGCAGCGGGCTTGACCTCGGCTGCCTTCGGCTCAGGCTTGGCCTTTAGTGCGGTCTTGTCCTCGACCTTAGCCTCCGCTTTGGGAGCAGCAGCCTTGGTCGTGGACTTCTTGGCCGTCGTCGTTGCGCGCTTGCGCGTGGTGGTCTTAGCGGCCGGCTTGGCCTCGACGGTTACCTTGGCCTTGGATTCGGCGGGCGTCTCCTCGACTTTGGCGGCCGGCTTTGCGGCTGCCTTGGTCGTGGCGGCCTTCGTGGTCGTCGACTTCGTTGCCGTGGTCTTCTTGGCGGTCGTTGCCTTCTTGGCAGCGGTCTTGGCCGGTGCCTTGACGGCGGGCTTGGCCTCGACGGCGGCTTCAGCCTTTACCTCGGGAGCAGCCTCGGCCTCGGCGGCCTTCTTGGCAGCGGCGGTCGTGCGCTTGCGCGTGGTCGTTGTCTTGGCAGCCGTTGTTTTAGTCGCGGCAGCTTTGGTCGTCGTAGCCTTCTTAGTGGTCGTCTTGCGGGTCGTGGTTTTCTTAGCTGCGGGCTTTACAGCAGGCTTGACCTCGACCTCTGCCTTGGGAGCAACCTCAGCCTTCACCTCAGGCTCGGCCTTTGCGGGCTCAGCCTCAACAGACTTCTCCTCGGCCTTGGGCTCCTCGGCGGCCACCGGCTCAGCCACAACCACAGGCTCGTCGACAACAGCCGCCGGCCGCTCAATCTCCGGATGCATAAAGAAGTACAGGTCTAGATACTTGTCGGCCGAGCGCGTCCAGCTAAAGTCCTGACTCATGGCCTGCGTGACCAGCTGGTTCCAGGCCTCGCGGTTGTCCCAGAACAGACGTGCCGCGCGGAACACGGCGTCGCCCATCTCGTCGCCGTTAAAGTTACTAAACGAGAAGCCCGTGCCCTCGCCGGTAAACTCGTTGTACGGAATCACGGTGTCCTTCAGGCCACCAGTCTCGCGCACGATGGGCAGCGTGCCGTAGCGCATGGCGATGATCTGCGACAGGCCGCAGGGCTCAAACTTCGAAGGCATTAGGAACATGTCGGCGCCAGCATACATGCGCTGCGACAGCGCCGGATCGAACTCGATGCGCGCGGCCATGGTGCCCGGATACTTGTCTTGGAAGTAGCGCAGGCCGTCCTCGTAGTCGCGGTCGCCGGTGCCCAACACGGCTACCTGAACGCCGCCGGCCAAGATGCGGTCGAGCGCGTACATGACCAGATCCAAGCCCTTCTGGCGCGTCAGGCGCGTGACCATCACCATAAGCGGGCGGTCGTCGCGAACCTCGAGCCCCAGCTCTTCCTGCAGTTTGGCCTTGCACACGGCCTTGCCGGAACGGTCCTCCACGGTGTAGTTGGCGGCAATGCGCTTGTCGGTCGCCGGGTCAAAGCCCGCCACGTCAATGCCGTTCAAAATGCCCTGCAGCGCATACGAGCGCTCACGCAGCACGCCGTCCAGGCCCTCGCCGAACTCGGGCGTCTGGATCTCGCCCGCATAGGTGGGGCTCACCGTGGTGATGGCGTCGGCATAGCGCAGCGCGCCCAGCATGTAGTTGACGCTGCAGGCGTCGCAACGCAGCTGCGAGGCAGCCGCCGGAATGTGCGCCACACCCAGGATGTCCTCCATCACGGTGTCGCTAAACTGGCCCTGGAACGCCACGTTGTGGATCGAGAACACGGTCTTGACGCGGTCGTACAGCGGCAGGCCCTGGTAGAACTCGCGCAGGAACACGGGCGCCAACGCCGTCTGCCAGTCGTTGCAGTGCAGGATGTCGCACTCAAAGCCGGCCGGCAGGTGCTGCAGGCTCTCGGTGATGGCCTTGGAGAAGAACGCAAAGCGCTCGCCGTCGTCAAAGAAGCCGTACGGATAGTCGCGCGCAAAGTAGCGCTCGTTGTCGATGAACATATAGGTGACGCCGTCGTGCTCGAGCTTCTCCAGCCCGCAGTACTCGTTGCGCCAGCCCAGGCTCACGTAAAAATCGGAGAAGTGCTCCATCTGGGACTTGTACTCGTCCTTGATGGTGGCGTACTTGGGCACCATCACGATGACCTCGGCGCCCGCGCGCACGAGCGCCGCAGGCAGCGAGCCCGCCACGTCGCCCAGGCCACCGGTCTTCACAAACGGTGCGCACTCGGCCGAGGCAAACACGATCTGCATCTTTTTGCTGGTTTCTGCCATATTGTCTCCCATGTTGCAATTCGAGAATAGCCGCCAGGCGCGAACCGGGCGGCTATTCTTAAGTTTACGTGCGATTATGCGACGCCAATGTTAACCAGCGATGGTGGTATCGGAAGTTAACGGAGCCTTTCCCAGCACCAGTATGTTCTCGGGCGTGCCGCGAAGCTCGGTGTTGACGGGCACCACGTTGTTCTTGTCCAGGATGGCATTCTCGACGCGGGCGCCGCTCTTAATGATGCAGCTTTGGTTGATGATCGAGTTGGTCACCGAGGCGCCTTCCTCAACTACAACGCCGCGCGACAGAATCGAGTTGCGCACGGTGCCCTTGATGATGCAGCCGGCCGAGATGATCGAGTTGTAGGCGTGGCTGCCGGTCGCGTAGCGCGAAGGCGGCACGTCGTGGGCCTTGGTCAGGATCGGGCGCTCGGGGTCGAAGAGCTGGTCGGCCACGGTCTGGTCGAGCAGGTCCATGCTGCGGCGATACAGCGACTTCTCGCTAAACACGCCCACGACCTCGCCCTTGTACTCGTAGCTGCACACGTCGATGTTGCCAAAGTCGCCCTGGAGTGCCTCGAGCAGGTCCAGATAGTCGGCGGCCTGGTAGTGATCGATGATCTCGAGCAGGGTATCGCGGTTGACGATGCAGCAGTCCATGGACGCGTTGTCGCCGTACACGACGCCGGCGCTCACGCCCGTCAGGCGGCCGTTCTCGTTAATTTCGAGTTTGGTCTCGTCATCGACGTTGTGCGTGGCCTTGCAGTACACCACGGTCATCTGGGCACCGGAGTTCTCGTGCGCGTCGATGATGGTGTTGAGGTCCATGTTAAAGATGATGTTGGTGCCCATCATCACAACATAGGGCATGTCCGAGCGCTGGAACAGCGTCTTGTTGGAGATGATGTCGCGCAGCAAGAAGCGCATGCCGCCCTTGGTGGTGCCATACGCGTTGCCGGGCACCATAAACAGGCCGCCCTTCTTGCGGTCCAGGCCCCAGTCCTTGCCCGAGCCCACGTGGTCGATCAGCGAGCGGTAGTTGCCCGGCATGACGACGCCGACGGTCTTAATGCCGGCATTCATCATGTTGGACAGCGGAAAGTCGATCAGGCGGTAGCGGCCCAAAAACGGGACGGACGCGATGGGGCGGTCCTTGAGCAGCACGCTGCCGTAGGTCGAAGAGTAGTTAGCGGTGATATAACCGATGGCCTTGCGATTGATCATCGGATCATTCCCCCTTCCCGATAACGACGTCATTTCCAACGACGGCCGTATCCTTGGTGGTATCGACAGAGCCGAGCTTCACGCCCTCTTCGACCGTGGAGTTCTCGCCTAAAATTGCGCGGCAGATGTGCGCGCCGCTCTTAACGTGCGCACCCGGCAACAGCACGGAGTCCTCGACCACGGCGCGCTCCTCGATGATGACATCGGTCGAAAGGATCGAATGGCGAGCGGTGCCGTAGATCTTGCAGCCATTGGAGACCAGGCAGTCGTCCAGGCGGCCGTCCGGACCAATGTAGTGCGGCGGACGCGTGGTGATGTTGGACATGATGGGGAAGTTCTTGTCAAAGAGGTCGAACTCGGGGTTGTTGCCCAGCAGGTCCATCGATGTCTCGTGGAAGCTGGCGATGGTGCCGACGTCCTTCCAGAAGCCGTGGAACTCGTAGCTGTACAGGCGCTTGCCCTCGCCGAGCAGCTTGGGGATGATGTCCTTGCCAAAGTCGTGGCTCGAGCGCTGGTCCAGAGCGTCCTCCTCGAGTGCCTCGATCAGCACGTCGGCCGAGAAGATGTAGATGCCCATGGACGCGAGGTTCGAATCGGGCTTATCGGGCTTCTCGGTGAACTTGGTGATACGGCCGTCCTCGGGGTCGGTGGTCAGGATGCCAAAGCGGCTGGCCTCCTCCCATGGCACGGGCATAACGCTCACCGTGAGGTCGGCGTTGTTCTCAATGTGCGTCTTGAGCATCTTGCGGTAGTCCATGCGATACAGGTGATCGCCCGAAAGAATAAGGACGTACTTGGGGTCGTTGGCCTTGATGTAGTCCAGGTTCTGCGTAATGGCGTCGGCCGTGCCCGCATACCAGGCGCCGCCGGTCTGCGTCTCGTACGGCGGCAGGATCGACGCGCCGCCGTCACGGCTGTCCAGATCCCAAGCCTCGCCGGAGCCCACGTAGGCATGCAGCAGGTAGGGGCGATACTGCGTCAGAACGCCCACCGTGTCGATGCCCGAGTTGGAGCAGTTGGACAGCGAAAAGTCGATAATGCGGAACTTGCCACCAAAGCTAACCGCCGGCTTAGCGATCTTTTGGGTGAGTGCCCCCAATCGGCTGCCCTGTCCTCCTGCGAGGAGCATCGCGATGCATTCTTTCTTACTCATCGATTTCTCCTTCTGTCATCGATGTTTCTAAACCCATTAGCGACGGGCGCGGCGCAACGTCACGCCCGTCGAGTAATGCCGTGCTGGCAAAGGGAGCTCGCGGCCTTTAAGCGTGCCAGATCTCGTCGCGGTACTCGCGAATGGTACGGTCGCTCGAGAACCAGCCCGAGGAGGCGGTGTTGAGCAGGGCCTTGCGGTTCCAGGTCTCCTGGTCGCCATAGCTGCCGGCGAGCTTCTCCCACGCATCCACGTAGCTGCGGAAATCGGCCATGACCAGGTCGGGGTCATTGTTGTTCATGAGCTCGTTGTAGATGCTCTCGAAGTTGCCCGAAAGACCCGCAAAGGTGTTGTCCTTGAGCTCATCCATCACGCGGCCCAGACGCTCGCGGTCGCCGTTGAGGGTATCCCACGCAAAGTAGCTGTTGGATGCCCAGAGCTGCTCGACCTCGGGAGCGGTCAGGCCAAAGATGGCCTCGTTCTCGCGGCCGGCCAGATCGGCGATCTCGATGTTGGCGCCGTCGAGGGTACCCAGCGTAATGGCGCCGTTCATCATGAGCTTCATGTTGGACGTGCCCGAGGCCTCCTTACCGGCCGTGGAAATCTGCTCCGAGATCTCGGCGGCGGGGTAGATGAGCTGGGCGTTGCTCACACGGAAGTTGGGAATAAAACAGACCTTCATAACCTCGTTGACGCGGGGGTCGTTGTTGATGACCTCGGCCACCGAGTTAATGAGGCGGATGGTCTCCTTGGCGAAGGTGTAGCTCGAGGCAGCCTTGCCGCTAAAGATGAAGGTCGTCGGCGTCACGTGGAAGTTGGGATCGGCGATGCGACGGTTGTAGATGTCCATCACCTTCATGATGTTCATGAGCTGGCGCTTGTAGGCGTGGAAGCGCTTTACCTGAACATCGAAGACGGTGTTGGGGTCGATGACCAGACCGGTCTCGGCCTTAACGTAGGCGGCCAGGCGCTCCTTGTTGGCGCGCTTGGAGGCACCCACGGCCTTCAGGAACTCGGTGTCGTCCTTAAACTCTTTGAGCTTCTCGAGCTCAAAGGCGTCCTTGAGCCAGCCGTCGCCAATGGCCTCGGTCACGAGCTTGGCGTAGGTGGGGTTGGCCTCGGCAAAGAAGCGACGGTGCGAGATGCCGTTGGTCTTGTTGTTGAACTTCTCGGGCGTCAGGGCATAGAAGTCCTTGAGCACGATGTTCTTGATGATGTCGGAGTGGATCTTTGCCACGCCGTTGACGCTGTGGCTGCAGATCACGGACAGGTTGGCCATGCGAATCTCGCCGTCCCACAGAATGGCGGTCTGGCGCAGGCGCTCCTGCCAACCCTCCTGCGTGGTGTCGAACGACTCATGCCAACGACGGCTGATCTCGTCGATGATCTGGTACACGCGGGGGAGTAGCTTGGAGAACGTGCCGATGGGCCACTTCTCCAGAGCCTCGGGCAGGATGGTGTGGTTGGTGTAGCTCACGACCTGCGTCACGATGTTCCAGGCGTCATCCCACTCGAGCTTCTTCTCGTCGATGAGGATGCGCATGAGCTCGGGGCCGCACATGGCAGGGTGGGTATCGTTGGTATGGATGGCCACAAACTGCGGCAGCAGCTCCCAGTTTGCGCCGTGCTCCTTCTCAAAGGTGTCGAGCAGGCTGTAGATGCCGGCCGAGACAAACAGGTACTCCTGCTTCAGGCGCAGCAGACGGCCGTGCTCGCCGGCGTCGTTGGGGTAGAGGATGGCGCTGATGGCCTCGGCCTCGGCGCGCTCGGCATCTGCCAGGGCGTAGTCGCCGCGGTTGAAAGCCTCCAGATCGAAGTGCTCCTCGACCGGCTCGGCGGCCCAGACGCGCAGCTTGTTGACGGTCTCACCGGCATAGCCAACGACGGGAATGTCATAAGGAACGGCGAGGATGTCCTGTGTGTCCACAGTGCGGTAGAAGGTGCGGCCGTCCTCCTCAAAGCCCTCGACGCGGCCACCAAACTTGATGGTCACGGCCTTGTCCTGACGGCGGACCTCCCAGGGATAGCCATGGGTGAGCCACTCGTCGGTAGCCTCGACCTGGCTGCCGTTGACGATCTCCTGCTTAAACAGGCCGTAGCGGTAGCGCATGCCGTTGCCGTAGCCGGCGATGCCCTCGGCTGCCATGGAATCCAGGAAGCATGCGGCAAGACGGCCCAGACCACCGTTGCCCAGAGCCGGATCGGGCTCCTGGTTCTCTATGACGGACAGATCGAAGCCCATGTCGTCGAGCGCCTCGGCGACCATGTCGCGCACGCCAAAGTTGAGCAGGTAGTTGTCGAGCAGGCGGCCGATCAAAAACTCGATCGAGAAGTAGTACACGCGCTTCTTGCCCTCGGCGGTGGCGCGGGCGTCGCTCTTGGTGGCAACGGTGCGGGCCTTCTCGGCCACGAGCTTGGCCAGGGCGTTAAAGCGGTCGAGGTCGCTGGCGGCCTCGACGCTCTTGCCGCTGATGCTCATGACGGCATCGCGATAGAGCTCGGTAAACTCCTGCTTGTTGTCGAAGATCTTATTCATACGTTCCTTCCCCCGGGGATGTTTCTCCCAGAACGGTTATGACTTGTATCCTACGCCCCGGCGGGGCGGGTAATTACAGTGGTAACGGCTTTGTTACGCGTCCTTAGCGGTCGACTTAACAGAAGCTGACTTGGCCTTGGTAGTTGCCTTTTTTGCAGCCGGCTTCTTGGTCGAGGGCTTTGCGGCGGCCTTGGCCTTGGTCGTTTTGGCCTTCGCCTTAGCCGGAGCCTTCTTGGCCGCAGCAGTCTTGGGCTTCACCGAGGACGTGCGCTTGCGCGTGGCCTTCTTGGACTCCTCAACCACGGGCGGCTTATAGCTGCTGGGGCCGCGGCGCTTGAGCACCACGCCTGCCAGACCGGGCACCTTAATCTCGATGGAGTCCATCTGCCCGTTCCAGGGATAGGGCTCGCTCGAGCAGGTGTAGGGCTCCTCGCCGGCATAGCCGCTGCCGCCAAACTCGGGACGGTCGGAATCGAAGATGACCTCCCAGTCACCCTCGCGCGGCACGCCCACGCGGAAGCTCTCGTAGCTCGCCGGGTCAAAGTTGATCAGGATCACCAGGTCGTCGTCGACGTCCTCGCCCTGGCGCACAAAGCTCACGATGGACTGCTTGGAGTTGTCCGCGTCGATCCAGGTAAAGCCGTCGTCGGTGTAGCCGCGCTCGTACAGGGCGGGCTCGGCGGTGTACAGGTGGTTGAGCGCCTTGATAAACGCCTGATGATGCTTGTGAGTCTCATACTCCTCGGTCAGGAACCACTGGATGGACTCGTAGTAGCGCCATTCAATAAACTGGCCGATCTCGTTGCCCATAAAGTTGAGCTTGGCGCCGGGGTGCGTCATCTGGTAGAAGGCCAGCGTGCGCAGGCCGGCAAACTGGCGCCACCAGTCGCCCGGCATGCGCCCGATGAGCGAGCACTTGCCGTGCACGACCTCGTCGTGGCTGAGCGGGCAAATGAAGTTCTCGGTAAAGGCGTACATGATGGAGAACGTGAGCAGGCCGTGGTTGCCGGGGCGCCACGGAAAATCGGTCTGCATGTAGTGCAGGGTGTCGTTCATCCAGCCCATGTCCCACTTGTAGTGGAAACCCAGGCCGCCGTCCTGCGGCGGATAGGTCACGAGCGGCCACGCGGTGGACTCCTCGGCCATCATCATCACGTCGGGGTAGTGCGCCTCTACGGCACAGTTGACCTGACGGATAAACGCGCTGGCGTCCAGGTCCTCCTCGGTACCGTACTTGTTGAACTTCTTTTGGCCCGGATCGTCGATGCCAAAGTTGAGGTACAGCATGCTGGACACGCCGTCCATGCGAATGCCGTCAACGTGGAAGTTCTCGAGCCAGTACAGCACGTTGGAGACCAGGAAGGAGCGGACCTCGCCGCGGGCGAAGTCAAACTTGTGCGTGCCCCAGTTGGGGTGAATCTCGTGCTCAAACAGCATGTGGCCGTTAAAGGTGGCAAGGCCGTGGGAGTCGGCGCAAAAACCGCCGGGCACCCAGTCCATGATCACGCCGATGCCCGCCTCGTGGCACGCATCGATAAAGTGCATGAGTTGCTGCGGGTCGCCATAGCGCGACGTGGCGGCATAGTAGCCGGTCGTCTGGTAGCCCCAGGAGCCGTCGAAGGGGTGCTCCATGAGCGGCATGACCTCGATATGCGTATAGCCCATGTCGCGCACGTAGTCCACGAGCTCCACCGACAGGTCGTCGTAGGTGTAGAACTCGCCGCGCTGTGCGGGGAAGGGGTCCATGGGCCCGGGGTAGTTGCCATACTCGTCCGGCTCGCCCTGAGGCGCGTCGCCGTGGCGTTTCCACGAGCCAATATGCACCTCGTAGATGTTAAGGGGCTGCGACATGTGGTTGTGGCTGGCGCGGCGCTTGAGCCACGCGGCGTCGTTCCACCGGTAGCCGTCGATGGTCCACAGCACGCTCGCCGTTCCCGGAGGGCACTCGGCCTTAAAGGCATACGGATCGGCCTTGTAGAGCTTTTCGCCCTCGTTGGTCTCGATAAGGTACTTATAGAGCTGGCCCTGCTCGGCGCCAGGAATAAAGCCTTCCCAAATAGCGCTCGTATGCATGGGCACCAGCGGGTTGGCTTGTTCATCCCAGTCGTTAAATTCGCCAATGACGTGGACGCTCTTTACATCGGGCGCCCAAACGCAAAAACGCCAGCCGCGCGTACGGTTCTGCGTGTCGGGGTGCGCGCCCATCTTTTCCCAGCTGCGCTCCCACATGCCAATGCCAAATAGATAGACATCGTCCTTAGAGAGCTCCGGTGCGTGCGGGGCGGCTTTACGAGTTGCGGGCTTTTTAGCCGTTGGCTTTAGCTTTGTATCGCTCACGTTTGATCCCATCATGACGCGGCAGCGTGTTGCCTTGGTGACTAGATGCGAAAGGTCCAAGGCTGCACGAATCGAAGGGACGGCGATAGTTCTATGATTCGTTCCACCTCGCGTGCTCGGTGGAACTTTCGGCACGAAATACGATAACACCTGTTCGTTACTTTTATGGAGAAAAGTGGATTTGCGGCGGTGTTTAATCGGCGAGCGCCATGTTTAGACCACTGGCAGAATTGCGATGGTAAAACTCTTGACAGTTTTACCAATTAGGGTTTCAAGATTGTTAGTCTGACGTCTGGTAAAACGTTTTTAGCAGGATGTTTACCATTTGACATTGAAAGGTTCGTTTATGTCCCAGACCGCCGCCCCCAATGTCGCTTTTATTTTCGATTGCGACGGCACGCTGGTTAATAGCACCCCCGTCTGGGGCTATGCGCAGCCCGAGTTATTACGTCGTCATGGCATTGATGTAACGGTCGACGATTTTGCCCAGTTTGAGCATTTGTCGCTCGAGGACGAGTGCCAGGCCTACCACGACACCTGGGGCATTGGCGCGAATGGCGAGGAGCTGTACCGCGAGCTGAGCGACATTCTTATCGATGGCTACTCCAAGGTGCCGCCGCGCGAGGGGCTCCTGGCGTTTTTGGAGCAGGCGAAGGCGGCAGGCATTGCCATGTGCGTGGCTACGTCCACGCCGGCCGAGCTGGTGCAGTCTGCGCTCGCTGGCGCCGGGCTCGACGCCTACATGGAGTTTGTGACCACCACGGGCGAGGCAGGTCGTTCCAAGCAGTTCCCCGACGTATACGAGCTGGCGCTGTGCCGTCTGGAGGAGCGTCATGGGCACAAGTTTGAGTGCGCATGGGTGTTTGAGGACGCCGTCTTTGGCCTTAAGAGCTCTGGCACCGCCGGCTTTAAGCGTGTGGGCATCTATGACCCGCATGGCCGCATGAAGCGCGACGACGTACGCGCCAACTGCGATATCTTTATCGACAGCTACGAGGAGCTGGATCTGGCCCGCGTTCTTTCGTTTGAGGGATAGGCGAGGGCTGTGGCTTGCAAAGTACTTGTAGTCTGCGGCTCGCCCGTGGTGGCGAGCGCTGATCTGTTGCGTAGGCTAGCGGGGGAGTGCGATTACGTTGTCGCCGTGGACCGTGGACTCGACGCGCTACTGAGTGCCGGCCTGGGCTGCGACGTGTATGTGGGGGATGCCGACACGGTGAGTGATGCGGGTCGTGCGTTGGTCGATGCCGCCACCGACTTTGAAGTTGAGCGCCACGACCCCTATAAGGACTATACCGACCTAGCGTTGGCTTTGGAGTCCGTGCGCCGCCGCTGGCCTGGTGCCGAATTAGTTGCGACTTGCGCCACCGGCGGCCGTCCGGATATGGCGCTTTCCGTACTGGGGCTGC
>URIJ01000019.1 GCA_900547835.1 uncultured Collinsella sp. | reverse complement strand
GTAGTAGCCCAGGTTCTCGGTCAGCACGGGGCCGTGGAGCGGGCAGATGATCTGAATGTCCAGATCGGCAGCCTTCTTGAGCACGGCCTGCACGAACTTGCCGAACTTGCCGACGATACCAAAGTAGTAACGGCGTGCCTCGCAGGCCCAGCCTTCCGGGTCCTCGATGTCGTTGGCGCCGAACTTGCCAAAGCCGTCAGCGCTAAAGAGCACCTTATCGGTGGCCTCGTAGGAGAAGATCACCTCGGGCCAGTGCACGTTGGGGGCGCCGACAAACGTTAGGCTGTGGCCACCCAGGTCGAGCACGTCGCCCTCTTTGACGACCATCTTGCGCTCGGGGAAGTCGGTGCCAAAGTAGTTGACCATCATGCGGAAGGCACCCATGCTGGCCACGATCTGCGCCTGGGGATAGCGCTCCATAAAGGCAGCGATGCCGGCGGAGTGATCGGGCTCCATGTGATGAACGACCAGGTAGTCGGGCGTACGTCCATCGAGCGCGGCCTCGAGGTTGCCGAGCCACTCGTCAACAAAACCACCATCGACCGAATCGGCGACAGCGATCTTTTCGCCCAAGATAACGTAGCTGTTGTATGCCATACCGTTCTCGGACACATCGTACTGGCCCTCGAACAGGTCAATGTCGTGATCGTCGACGCCAACGTAGCGGATATCCTTGGTGATCTCCATCAGGCAAAGCCTCCTAGATAGACAAAAGAGCCCGTCTATCATAGCACTCGTCTTCATAGCCACGGCTATCTGCCAGCATCCTTATCGATTGTTATTGAGGCGGAATATATCGCCATTGACCTGCAAAAACTATGTGCGCGGAGCTGCCGTGGTATGTCGAACGATAAGCTGGCCGGGAATACGAATGGCAACGGTTTTGTCCGTTGCCCCCGCCTTGGGAACCGCGTGCTCGAACACCTCGCGTCCACGCTGATGCAAATCGAATCGAACGGTCGTGAGCTCGTTGTGTGCCACAAAATCATCGAGCGAATCGTCGACGCCCACCACGCTCACGTCCTCGGGCACGCGCAGGCCGCTATCACGCAGCGCGGCAATCGCGCCATTTGCCATCTGATCGTTTGCCGCATAGATCGCCGTCATGGTGTGATCGTGCTCGGCCAGGTGCCTGCCGGCCTCGTAGCCGCTGTTGGCAGACCAGTCGCCCTCGAGCGGCTCTGCCGGCTCGATGTGTTTACGCTCGAGTGCATCCTGCCAACCGGCGCGACGAAATTGCTCGTCGACCGAGAATGACGGGCCGCCAATATAGCGAATCTGCTCGTGCCCCAGCTCAAACAGGTGATCCATAAGCAATAGCGAGCAGCCGTAATGATCGGAGTCGACCGTGGTCACCCGCGGGTGCGCGTACATGGTGACGATAACCGTGCCAATGCCCGGCAGTGGATCAAACGTCTCAAAATCGGGCGCCATGCGACTCATGCCGATAATGATGCCGTCCACGGGCAGCGCGGCCATACGACGCGTGGCCTCGGCAAGCGAAAACTCCTCGGTCTTGGACATCTCGACCAGCGTGATGGCGCAATTATGCTCGCGAGCAGCGCTGGCAATGCCGTCGATCATTGAGAGGTTGCCAAACTTGGTGACATCGTTGATGCATAGGCCGACCGAATGGTAACGGCCGTCGCGCAGCGAGCGACCGGCATAACTCGGACGAAAGCCGAGCTCTTGCATAGCGGCCTGCACGCGCTGGCGCGTCTGCTCGTTAACGTTGGGCAAGCCGTTGGCGACGCGCGAAACCGTCTGCTGCGAAACGCCAGCAGCGCGGGCGACGTCGGCCATGGAGACCGGACGCGTACCTGTATCGTTGGACGGGCGCCTTGCCACAGGATCACCTTCACCCTTGCGAGATTTGAATAGCGTGCATGCCGGCCCGGGCAGAAATACACCCCGCGCCGAGACCCGCTATCGTCGGACGCATGTTAACGTACTCTACTTTTTCAATCCGCAACTCTTCTGCTCTATAAGTCCATACGGCAGTACCGTTCACGGCTGTATTTCTACCGATTACCAGATTCTCAAAAAGTAACAAGCGATGTGTTATGAGTACGTTAACATAGCCCGTAACGTGCGGTATCGCAAACACTTGGTTCATGCCGCTTCAAGTTGTTAACGTACTCATAACGACGCAAAACTCACCCGTGCGCGCCAAGGAAAGGACTCCCATGACCACCCCCGACGAAAAGACATTCGCCACGCTCACCAAGCTGTTTGAGGAGGAGTTTGGCCCCATCGGCGATCGCCAGGTGCTCTACGTGCACGCGCCCGGGCGTTCCGAGATCAGCGGCAATCACACCGATCACGAGGGCGGTCATGTTATCGCCGGCTCGCTCGATGTCGCCGTCGACGGCATCGCCGTGGCAACCGACTCCAACAAGATCCGCGTTGCCGACGAGGGCTATCCCACGTTTGAGATCGCGCTCGACACGCTGGATGTTCAGGAGTCCGAGAAGGGCGCGTCCGCAAGCCTCGTGCGTGGTATGGCCCACGAAATTGCAGCCCTTGGCGTTGAGCCCCACGGCTTCGACTTCGCCTTCACCTGCTCCGTCCCCTCGGGTGGCGGCCTTTCCAGCTCTGCCGCCGTCGAGGCCGCGTACGGTCGTGCCATGGAGACGCTCTGGGGCGCGCCCGCCATTGAGCCCGTCACGCTCGCTCAGATGAGCCAGCGCACCGAGAACAACTACTACGGCAAGCCCTGCGGTCTGATGGACCAGGCCGCTGTGTGCCTGGGCGGCCTTGCTTACATGGACTTTGAGGATCAGGCTCAGCCTAAGACCCAGAAGCTCGAGCTCAACTTTGAGGATCACGGCTATGCGCTCGTGCTCGTTAAGGTCGGCGCCGACCACGTGGCCGCCACCGATGACTACGCCGCCGTTCCGCGCGAAATGCAAGACGTCGCCGCCGAGTTTGGCAAGGCACGCCTGTGCGAGGTAAACGTGGCGGACTTTGACGCCAAGCTCCCCGAGCTGCGCGCCAAGCTGGGCGACCGCGCCTGCCTGCGCGCCGTTCACTACTGGTACGAGAACGGCCTGGTCGACAAGCGCTGGGCGGCTCTAAACGCCGGCGACATCGACCAGTTCCTGGTCCTGACGCGCGAGTCCGGCGCCAGCTCTGCCATGTACCTGCAGAATGTCGTTGCCAAGCTGGGCTCCGAGCAGCCTTCGATGTATGCCCTGGCACTGGCCGAGCACGTGCTCGACGGCCGTGGCGCCGTCCGTATCCACGGTGGCGGCTTTGGTGGCACCATCCAGGCCTTCGTGCCGCTCGACCTGGTCGACACCTTTATCACCAAGATGAACGGCTGGCTGGGCGAGGGCTCTGCCCGCCACTACGCAATTTCTGACAAGGGGGCTTACGCGGCATGGCTGTAATGACTGACGTGCGCGAGGCCGCGCAGAACCTGATCGAGTACGCTATCCACCGATCGATGATCGGCCAGGACGATCGCATCTGGGCATACAACACCATTTTGGAGTGCATCGGCGCCACGGGTCCCGCACTCGACATGGCTTGGGCGCTCAAGACCGAGAAGATTTCGCTCTTGCACCCCGATACACTCCCCAACTTTGACCTGGAGGGCACACTTGCCGTGCTTTCCGAGGCCGCCGTTGCCAACGGTGCTGCCGAGGACACGGCGTCGGGCCGCGACCGCATCGCCATGCGCATCATGGGCGCGCTCATGCCGAGGCCTTCGGTTGTAAACGAGGAATTCAATGGGCGTATGGGCGTCAACGAGCCCCGCGCCGCGACCGACTGGTTCTACGGCCTGTGCTGCGACGCCGGCTATGTGCGCCGCGCCGCCATCGCGCGCAACATCAAGTGGAGCACCCCCACCAACTGGGGTGATCTTGAGATCACCATCAACCTGTCCAAGCCCGAGAAGGACCCGCGCGACATTGCCGCGGCCGGTGCCGCCAAGAACACGGGCGAGAAGTATCCTGCCTGCCAGCTCTGCATCGAAAACGAGGGCTACCCCGGACGTTCCGCTGCAGCCGACGGCGGTGCTCACCCCGCTCGCCAGAACCTGCGCGTTATCCCGATCCAGCTTGACGGCGAGCGTTGGGGCTTCCAGTACAGCCCGTACGCGTACTTTAACGAGCATTGCATTGCCATGAGCTCCGAGCATCGTCCGATGCACGTCGATCGCAAGGGCCTCTCCTGCCTGCTCGACTTTGTGGACCTGTTCCCGCACTACTTTATCGGCTCCAACGCCGACCTGCCCATCGTGGGCGGCTCGATTCTGTCGCACGACCACTTCCAAGGCGGTGCGCACAAGTTCCCGATGATGCACGCGGCCGAGGTCTCGCAGTTTAGCGTGCCCGGTTTTGACCAGGTCACCGGCACTGTGCTGCAGTGGCCGCTTTCGGTGCTGCGCCTGCGCTCGCATGACCGCGCTCAGCTGCTCGACGCTGCTGAGAAGATCATCCTCGCCTGGCGTGAATGGACCGACGAGTCCGCGGGCGTCATCGCGCATACAGCCGACGGCGTGGCGCACAACACCGTGACGCCCGTCATCCGCCGCGTGGACTCCCGCGGCAACGCCGGTGGCGAGATCTACGAGGCCTACCTAGCACTTCGCTGCAACATTACGACCGACGAGCATCCGCTAGGCGTGTTCCACCCGCATGCCGAGTATCACCATATTAAAAAGGAGAACATCGGCCTGATCGAGGTCATGGGCCTGGCCATTTTGCCGCCGCGCCTGGTTCCCGAGCTTGGCGCTGTCCGCGAGCACTTGCTGGTCGCCAAGGCCGATGCCAGCTACGACCTTGCCGGTGCGCTCGAGGGCGACGACCTTTGCCGCAGCCACGCTGCATGGGCCCTGGATGTCTTTGCCCGCCGTGCCGATGAACTTACGGCCGACAACGCCATCGATATCCTGCACGAGGAGGTCGGCGTGGTGTTTGGCCACGTGCTCGACAACGCCGGCGTCTTTAAGTGGGACGAAGCCGGCCGCGCCGCCCAACAGCGCTTTATCGACTCGCTGTAGCACGCGAGCTCGAACGCACGCACTTAACAAATAGCGCCTACACGACCACGGCGCCCGCCGGCAACATCGCCGACGGGCGCCGTTTTCTGATGCAAGGGTAGCTAATTTGCACCAAAACAAGGAGTGTTCCAAACTGCCGGCAGAGAAGGAACGTCCCCAGGTGCCGACCTAAACTCCCACATTATTCGATGGAAAAACGTGGTTGCCTCACACATTATTCGATGGAAAAACGTGGTTTACTCCCACATTTTTCGATGGAAAGACCGAAACGGTCTTATACTAACCATGATCGTTAGGAGGCAGTATGCAGCGACAGCTAATGGACGAACTCATCGCTTGGAAATCTAGGGCAAACCGCAAGCCCCTCCTGCTTAAGGGGGCCCGCCAGACGGGAAAAACCTGGCTTCTTAACGAATTCGCAGGCCAGCAGTATCAAAACGTCATCCGCTTTGACTTTATGCTCGAACCGGGCGCACGTTCGCTGTTCGACGGAAGCCTTGACCCCAAACGCATCATCTCCCAGATAGAGCTCCTGCGCGGCCAGACCATAACGCCGACAGACACGCTCATCATCTTCGACGAAATCCAAGAGGCACCGCGTGGCATCACCTCGCTCAAATACTTCAACGAGCTGGCGCCGGAATACCATATCATGGCAGCCGGCTCCTATATGGGGCTCGCGCTCCGACGCGAAAACGAGTCGTTCCCCGTCGGCAAGATCGACCAGCTTACCATGCGCCCCATGGGGTTTGTCGAGTTCGTTCGTGCCGTCGATGGCGATCCGCTCGCAGATGCCATCCTTGCCGCAGACATGGACCTGCTGGCGAACGTTTCCGAAAAGCTCGAGCGCCTGCTCAAGGAATACCTCGTTGTCGGTGGCATGCCAGAAGTTGTCTCCGCTTTCGCCGCCTCCCACGATTTCATCGAGGCCCGCAGGCTTCAGCAGCAAATCATCGAAGCTTATGAATCCGATTTTGGCAAGCATGCGCCAGCCCGCATCGTCGAGCGCATGAGGCTGGTTTGGAAATCCCTTCCCGGCCAGCTCGCAAAGGAAAACAAGAAGTTCGTCTACGGCGCGCTTCGTCCCGGGGCGCGCGCACGCGATTTTGAGGAAAGCCTCCAGTGGCTCATGGACTATGGAATCGTTCATAAGGTACCACGTGTTTCCGCCCTAAGAGCACCGCTCACAAGCTACGAGGATCTCTCGGGCTTCAAGCTGTTCTGCATCGACACCGGCATCCTCGGAGCACTCTCCGGCCTCACGCCAGCCATTGTTCTGAACGGGCCCGCTGTTTTTACGGAGTTCAAAGGCTCGCTGACCGAGCAATACGTCGCACAGGAGCTTTTGCTCCAAGGCAATACCCCCGCGTATTGGTCATCCTCCTCCGGCAATGCAGAGACTGACTTTGCCGTCGACCATGCGGGGACCGTGCTTCCGCTCGAGGTCAAGGCGGCAGAGAATCTCAAAGCAAAGAGCCTGAGGATTGCCTGCGAGAAGTTCAAGCTCGAGCGCTGCGTGAGAACATCGTTAGCGGCATATAGAGACGAAGGCACGCTCGTCAATATTCCGCTCTGGGAGATTGGGCAAATCGACAAGCTGGCATAGGCGCTGTGGAGAGGGGTGCCCCATAAGGAGTGTCCCAAACTGCCGGCAGAAAAGGAACGTCCCTATCTGCCGCATTCCCGAAGCAAGGCAACGTCGATGTTTTGGCAATGCCAGCGAGCGGGTCGCATTTGAGGCAAGGTGACGTGAAAACGAAAGGGCGCTGACCTTCTGGTCGCGCCCTTGAAGTTGAACGTCAGATTGTCCAAATGCGGCCCGCGCAGCGTCGGCTGGTTACGGCGTTTGGTAAAACGCCGTAACTCTAGAGCTCCGTTACTTCAACGCTGTTGTAGACCTCGTCCCAGCGGTCCATGACCAGGTGGCCGGTCTTGGGATCCATGGCGTTGAGCTTGCCGCAGGTATTGGCGGTCTTGAGCACCGTGACGTCGTCGGCACCAGCAGCAATGGCATGCGCAAAGCCGGCGATGGTCGAGTCGCCGGAACCCGTCGCGTTCACTGCCGCAATCGCGGGCGTCTTGGCGCGGAACGCACGACCCTCATGGAAGCCAACCGAACCGGCAGCGCCCATCGAAACGACAACCCAGGGGATACCAGCAAAACGGTCATCGGCGGCAAGCGCCTCGCGCAGGGCATCGACATCATCAGTCGTAAAGGACGTACCCAGCAGGCCGTTAATCTCGGTCAGGTTGGGCTTTACGAGCTCAGGCTTAGCGTCGGACTCCAGCGCGGCCTCCAGCGATGCACCCGAGGTATCGAGCAGCACCTTGGCGCCCGCCTCCTCGGCGATCTTGACGAGCTCGGCATAGTAGCCGGCATCGACGCCACGCGGCAGCGAGCCCGAAAGCGTCACAACGTCCGCCTTCGCTGCAAGCTCGGCGAACTTGGCCGTAAAGGCCTCGAGCTCGGCCGGGGCGATCTGCGGGCCGCTCTCCAGCAGCTCGGTCTGATTACCCTCGTGCAGAATATTCAGGCAAATGCGCGTCTCACCGGCGATGGGCACAAAGTCGTTCTTGACGCCGTCGGCATCCATAAGCTCGGCCATATAGGCACCCATGTGGCCACCGAGCAGACCGGTCGCGAGCACATCGTCGCCCAACTGCAGCAGCACACGGCTCACGTTGAGGCCCTTGCCGCCAGCGGTCTTTTCGGGCGTCACACGGTTCACGTCGTCGATGATCAGCTTGTCGAGCTGATAGCGCGTATCAATCGACGGGTTCATGGTAACGGTCAGAATCATGTTGAACTCCTGTTTCCGGGGCACGACGTGTGCGACCCCAAACATACGATAGCTCTTTAAAGGATCTCGATCTCAAAGCCGCGGGTGACGGTCTCTCCCGGCTTGGCCACCAGGCAGCCACGCTTGTGCTCCAGAATATCGTCCTCGTCGGAGCAGGTGGACAGGCCGCCCCACGGTTCCACGGCCACAAAGTCGCCCTCGGGCTTGCTCCACACAATCAGGTATGGCATATCGGGGAACGTCAGGCGCACGCCCTTGTCCTCGGTTTTCTTGGTCAGCGTAACCACGCGGCTCTCGAGCACGTCAAAGATGGTCTCTGCGAAGTCAAAGAGTTCGTGGGTCAGCGGCAGGTCATGGCCAACCATCGGGTTCTTGCTGCGATGCTCAACATCAATCAGGCCCGTCGAGGGAACGGCAGTACAGAGCTCGGCGGCCTCGCGCTGCTCAAAACGGAGCTCGTAGTCGTCATAGGACTCGCCCTCGTCGAGCGGGCACTTAAAGCCGGGGTGACCGCCCACAAAGAACGGCATGTCCTCGGTGCCCTCATTGGTCACCTCGTACGACACGGCCACCTTTTCCGAATCGATCGCGTAACGAGCAACGATCTTAAACGGATACGGGTACTGCTCGAGCAACTCGGCATGGTCGGCAGAGCTTAAGCTCAGCGCAACCATGTTGTCGCTCTGTTCCTCGAGTTTCCACTCCTGTTTGCGCGCAAAGCCGTGGCGGGCGAGCTTTACCTCGCGGCCACCCATGGTCATTGCGTGACCGTCACGAAGACCACCGCAGATCGGGAAGCAAATGGGTGCCTGGCCCGACCAGACCGCCGGATCACCCTGCCACAGGTACTCACGGCCGTTGGCCGTAATAGAAGTGAACGACCCGCCCGCCGTGCTCAGTGCCACGCGGATAGAACCGTTATCAAGAACAAACTCCATAGGAGCCTTCCCTTTCTTACGACAGCCCGCCAAGTCAATAGGGCTGATAGAAAACCGGCCCGCGCCCCCTCACAGAAACGCGAGCCGTCAACGGACTAGTTAATTACGCCGGATACCCGCTAATCATGGTATTCGCCGCGGTCCCACTTCTCGAGGAACTCGTCAAAGAT
Source organism: uncultured Collinsella sp. (assembly GCA_900547835.1). Classification (GTDB taxonomy): domain Bacteria; phylum Actinomycetota; class Coriobacteriia; order Coriobacteriales; family Coriobacteriaceae; genus Collinsella. The sequence continues at coordinate 8,848 of URIJ01000019.1, read as the reverse complement.
GTGCGGGTCAGCCTGAGCCTCGGCGTCGGCCTTATTGCAAGCGTCGATCTTGGCGATCAGGGCATCGTGCTCGGGGGTCTTCTCGTAGGGCTCCTCCAGGAAGGCAAGCATAATATCGGCCATCAGGAACTCGCCGGTGATCTTGCCGCCAAAGCCCACGATGTTGGCGTTGAGCTCGCGACGGGCATACAGGGCAGAGGTCATGTCGCGGACCAGGGCGCAGCGGGCGCCGGGAACCTTGTTGACGGCGTTGGTGATGCCGATGCCGGTGCCGCACAGGGCCACGCCAAAGTCGGCCTTGCCGCTGGCAACAGCCTCGCCCACGGCCTTACCGTAGATGGGATAGTGCGTACGGGTGTGGCTGTAGGTGCCACAGTCGAGCACCTTGTAGCCAGCCTGCTCCAGGCGGTCGGCCAGATAGATCTTCTCGTCCGTAACGATATGGTCGCAACCGATTGCGATGGTCTTCTTCATCAGAACGTCCTTTCGTCTGAATTCACAAGTTGAGGTAGAAGTTCGAGTTCTCGGTGGCTCTCGTTAGGCCATCTTGTTGAGCATATCGACACGGATCTGGTGACGGCCGCCGGCGTACTGGGCGCGCAGGAACTCGCGGGCGATCTTCTTGGCGACCTCGGTGCCCACAACGCCCGGGCCCATGGTGACCATGCGCGAGCCGTTGTGCTCGCGGGTCATGTAGGCGGAACGCTCGTCGGAAATGTTGGCGACGACCATGCCCTTGATCTTGACGGCGGCCATATAGGAGCCGACGCCGTACTTATCGAATGCGAAGCCCTGGGAATCCTTGTGCTCCAGCAGGTCCTTGGCAACGGCGGTCGCGGAATCGACAAAGTCCGCGGCAGGGGTCTCGGAATAGTCGACGACCTCGTGACCGTCGGCGATGAGCATCTCCTTGATGGACTCCTTCATCGACATACCGTCGGCATCGGAAGCGATTACAACCCTCATGACATCCTCCTTGAGAGATACGCAGGTGCGTAGTTTCTGTTTGGAAGTGTTGAATCGCGTTCAGGTCCGGGCATCTGAATGTGCGGTTCTTCACTGTTCATGTTTATTTGAACACATTCGAACATCAACTGCAACCATTATTTGTTTATCTTTGTTCTTTTTTGAACAAATACCGTTCACGGATGATCGTCGGCCGTTTGGACCGGGCGCGGACGTAGCGACCATGTGCTCAACAAACAAAAGGGCGGCCGAGAACGTGTCTCGGCCGCCCTTCTTACGGTTGATCTTCCAAAGATCGCTTTGCCGCCTACTCAGACTGCCCACTCTTCTTGGCATGTTTGGACGGAGCGCTCAAGAAACGACCCGTCAGATAGTTCGCGGGACCGGAGACATCGATCCCCAGCAGCACGTGTCCTAGCCATAGGAACGCCACGAGCACCAGTAGAGGAATCACACACGAGGTCACGATCATCACGATGACGCCTTCGATGAGGTCGGTCACCTGCTGCACGATCTCGTCGGTCATCTGCTTGGCACCGCTGGTTACCGACGTAACCAGGCTCGAGGCCCCGTCAGTCAACTGCTCGAGCACGTTCTTGGACTCTGTGGACTCGGCCTTTTTCTTGTTCGATTTTGAGCTGGTCTCGCCTGACTTCTCCGCGGTATCGGTCTTTTCCGCGGCGTCGGCTGCCTTTTGCTCGGCCTGTTCAATGCTGACGCGATATGTCTCGTCGACCTTTTGCGATACCCATACGCTCGCGGGCACAAGCGCCATGCCGATCACGGCAACCACCAGCACGCGCGTCGCCACACGGCGCAGGACAGCGCTCGTGCTCCAGCGCCCATGAACGCCAAGCGACACCGCAAAGAGCACCAACGCAAACGGGATTAAGATGCCCAAGCCAACCGACCACAAAATCGTGAGCAAATATTTCTCTAGGTATAGCACGGCAAGCACGATACCTAGGTTGCCTGAAAGCTGTGCGAGCTGCTCGGCAACCGGCGTTCCCGTATCACCAGGCAGCGCGGTAATGCCCGCAGACAGCGCCACGCACGAGGCCGTGAGCGCCAGCACGTTGCCTTTCTTTTGATCGATGACCTCGATGGTGGAGTCCCAAGTTTTGGTATCGGCGAAATGCGGACGAGCTACAAAGCCCGACAGCAGCGCTAGTACCACGAGCACAACGATAAAGCCAATCTGCAGCTTTTTGTTTGCACACACGACATCGGACAAGCTGGGCTGCAGCTCGGTTACCGTCGTGTGCTCGGTTATCTGGACAGGACGCCCATGAGCCATCTCATGCGCGTCTCTTTTTTGTATTGACCCGTTACCCGGCATTTGGATACCTCCTCAGTCCGGCGTTTAATGCGAAAGGAAGTATACCCACCGAGCAAAAAACGAACGGGAAGACGAACAGAGCGCACCAAGACTGTCCCCAATGACTATCTCCGGATGAGTTGCGGTGGAATAGGGATTGTTTTGCGCCCGTCGGCCCCTATTCAGTCCCTATTTCACCGCAACTTGGAGGAGGACAGAAAAAGCCCTGCCGCGGGTAGCGGCAGAGCTTTTGGAAGGGGACTTGGTTGTGAGGGCTCGTTAGGCGAGCTTGGCCTCGAGCTCGGCGATGCGCTTGTAGGCATCGATGGTAAAGCGGGTCTGCTTCTCCAGGATCATGGTGGTCATAAGGGTGTCCTGAGCATGGGCCATGATGAAGGTCATCTCCATCTCGCCGCCGCCGGCCTCCTGCGAAAGCAGCTTGGTCTGCGTGTCGTGGGCGCCGATAAGTGCATCGCTGGCATCCTTGTGCAGCTGTTCGGCCTTCTCAAAATCACCCTCGCGAGCAGCATCGAGTGCTGCAAGCAGATCGGTCTGGGCGTCACCTGCGTATGCGACAATCTCGAATCCAACCATCGAGATTTCTTCTTTGGTTGCCATATTGCGTTCCTTTCACATATGAACCAATGGAGAGCATCGCGTCCGGGCATACGCGCTGCGTTGTGTATGACAGAAACAATAACATTCAAACAAAAAAGAACAGCGCAAAACGTAATTTTGAGCTATGAACGGTCACTATTCGCCCGTGAACGGTTTTTAAACCAATCTGAACAATATCGAACACAATTAGCGGCAACCCAAACAGACCCGCGCCCTAGCGTACATCGCGCACCGTATCGCCCTCGACGAGCACGCCCGGAAACAGCATGTGCTCCACACCGGGTGCAGTGCCCTCGGCGCCGGCAATCTTGTCGACCGCCCACATGCCGACGCGTTTGTTGTCAAAGCGCACCGTGGTCAGGCGACGGTCGGGCACGATATCGCCCAGACTATCGTCAACACCCGCCACGCTCACGTCCTGGGGCACGCACTTCCCGCGCGACTCGAGCCCACGGATACAGCCATATGCCATGGCATCGTTGGAGGCATAAATGGCCGTGCAGGTCGGATCATCCGCCAGAGCCTGGCCTGCGGCATACCCGCTCTGTGCCGTCCAGTCGCCGCGCACGAGCTGCGGGGGCTCAATGCCATGCGCGCGCAATGTCTCGCGCCAGCCCTCCTCGCGTTGCATGCCCGAAAGCGAGCGCTCGGGGCACGAGATAAAGTGCACGGTCTTGTGCCCCTGCCCCAGCAAGTACTCGACAACCTGGCGCGAGCAATCGAACTGATCGTTATCAACCGTCGAGCACAGCGGGTGCTCCAGCATGGTAACGAGCACCGTCTGCATACCGGGCAGCGGCTCAAAGGTGCCAAAGTCCGCCGGCATGCGGTTCATGATCACGACCATGCCGTCCACTGGCAGTGCGCTCATGCGCGACGATGCGCTCTCGAGGGTATAGGGGTGTCCATCTACTTTAGTGAGGGTAATGGCATAGCCGTGTTTGTCGGCCGCGGCGGCAAAGCCCTCCATACGGTCGAGGTTGCCGGTACCGGTAATGTTGAACATGGCGACGCCGACGGTCTTGAACTTGCCGCGACGCAGCGAACGGCCGGCAAAGTTTGGACGATACCCCAGCTCGCGCATGGCGGCACGCACGCGCTCCTTGGTCTCGGGGCGCACGCTGGGCGAATCGTGCACGGTGCGCGAGACCGTCTGCTCCGAGACGCCCGCGAGACGCGCCACATCCTTAACGGAAACCGATTTTTTAACAGCGGCCATAGGTCGATCTTTCTATGTCGACGATGCCATTGGTGGCACCCTACGCAGTCATTTTTAACGCCTTCAAGTATATCCAACGCCTCCCCCACCTTACGCTCACCACCCAAAACCTACCGTTCACCGACATTTTTGCTTCCCCAAACGGCTTTTGGCGCCCAAATGTTAACGTTGCCATTACGCAAACACAGAGCCACCGGGCGGCTCAAACGTTTACGCATAAGGAATCGACGGTTCGCAGGCACAGGAACCACCGGTTCGCGTCTTTTTTTGTGTCGCAAAATGGCAACGTCAACATTTTGGCAACCGAACGCCAAAAGCTACCATCGTTGCTAACCCACCGACTCTTAGGAGCATTGCATGGAGCAACTCATCGCCACCATCGAAAAAGGCCAGCCCTTTTTCAACGCGATCGCCCGCAACAAGTACCTCAAGGCGATCCGCGACGGCTTTATCTCCGTCATCCCCATCATTATCTTCTCGTCCATCTTCTGCCTGGTAGCCTCGGTCCCCAACATCTGGGGTTTCTACTGGCCCGATGACATCAACAACGCCCTGTGGAAATGCTACAACTACTCCATGGGCATCCTGGCCATCGCCTGCGCCGCCACCACGGCCAAGCACTTCGCCGACGCTCAGAACCGCGATCTGCCCAAGAACAACCAGATCAACTTCATCTCGTGCATGTGCGCGGCCATCATCGGCTTCTTGCTCCTTTCGAGCGACACCATCGCCACGGACGCTGCCAGCGGCTTCAACACCACCTACCTTGGTTCCAAAGGCCTGCTGACCGCCTTTATCGCTGCGTTTGTGACCGGCATCATCTACAAGTTCTTCATTAAGCGCAACATCACCGTCAAGATGCCCGAGCAGGTTCCGCCCAACATTTCGCAGACCTTTAAGGACATCATCCCCTTCTCCGTCTGCATCACCGTCTTTTGGGTCTTTGACATCGCCTTCCGCGCTGCTTTTGGCTTCTGCTTTGCCCAGGGCGTCATCCAGGTGTTCCAGCCCCTGTTCACCGCTGCCGACGGCTACATCGGCCTCGCTGTGATCTACGGCGCCATGAGCCTGTTCTGGTTCGTGGGCGTCCACGGCCCCTCGATCGTCGAGCCCGCCATCGCCGCCGCTCTCGTTGCCAACATGACCGACAACCTGGCTGCGTTCCAGGCTGGCCAGCACGCTTCCGCTGTCCTGACCCAGGGTGCCCAGTACTTCGTCGTCTGCATGGGCGGCACCGGCGCCACGCTCGTCCTGGTCTTTATGTTCTGCTTCCTGGCCAAGTCTCAGGAGATGCGCGCCGTCGGTAAGGCCGCCATCGTCCCGGTCTGCTTTGCCGTCAACGAGCCGCTGCTGTTCGCCGCGCCCATCGTGCTCAACCCCGTCTTCTTTGTCCCGTTTGTCTTTGCCCCGATCACCAACATCTGGATCCTCAAGATCTTTATCGACTTCTTGGGCATGAACGGCTTTATGTACACCCTGCCCTGGACCGTCCCCGGCCCCATCGGCACTATCATGGGCCTGGGCTTCCAGCCGCTCGCCTTTGTGATGCTCGCCCTTATCCTGGTCGTCGACTTCGCTCTGTACTATCCGTTCTTCCGCGCCTATGACGCCCAGAAGTGCGCCGAGGAGGCCGAGATCTCCCAGGAGGAGCTCGCCGCCAAGAACGCCGAGAAGGCCGCCAAGCTCAACGATGCCTTCCAGGGCAAGGCTGACGCCAAGAGCGTTGCCGCCGGCGCTGCTGCCGATGCCGTGAAGTCCGACGCCCCCGCCGCTACCGCAGCACCCGCTGCCGGGGCAACGACCACCAGCGACCTCAACGGCAAGCGCGTGCTCGTGCTCTGCCAGGGCGGCGGAACCTCGGGCCTGCTCGCCAACGCGCTGGCCAAGGCCGCCAAGGAGCGCGGCATTGATCTTGAGACCGCTGCCGAGGCCTATGGCAACCACGTCGACATGCTCCCCGACTTTGACCTAGTCGTCCTGGCCCCGCAGGCTGCCAGCTACCTGGCCGACCTGCAGAAGGACTGCGAGCGCGTGGGCAACAAGTGCGTCGCCTGCCGTGGCAAGCAGTACATCGAGCTCTCCCAGAACGGCGATAAGTCTCTCGCCTTCGTCTCCGAGCAGCTTTCGAAGTAAGTAACGCCCAGGGCCAGCCGACCATCAACAGCCGGCTGGCCCTTCGATTTAGACGATTGGATATTTCATCATGTCCGTTAACCCTGCTAGCGTCACCAACCCGCCCGCGCAGTTTCCCGAGAACTTTGTCTTTGGCGGCGCCACCGCTGCCTACCAGGTAGAGGGCGAGACCCGCACCCACGGTAAGGGCAAGGTTGCTTGGGACGACTTCCTGGAGGCCCAGGGGCACTTTTCCCCCGATCCCGCTTCGGACTTCTACAACCAGTACCCCGTCGATCTGGAGCTGTGCGAGGAGTTTGGCATCAACGGCATTCGCCTCTCCATCGCCTGGAGCCGCATCTTCCCCAACGGCACCGGCGAAATCAACCCCGAGGGCGTCCAGTTCTACCACGATCTCTTCGCCGAGTGCCACAAGCACCACGTTGAGCCGTTTGTCACGCTGCATCACTTCGATACACCGCTGCCCCTCTTTGAGAAGGGCGACTTCCTCAACCGCGAGACCATCGATGCCTTTGTGGACTTTGCCACCTTCTGCTTTAAGGAGTACGCCGACCAGGTGACCTACTGGTTCACCTTTAACGAGATCTGGGCCGACGCCTCCAACACCTACATCGAGGGCACCTTCCCCGGTGGCGTCAAGGCGCATCTTGCCGAGGCCTTCCAGTGCGAGCACAACATGATGCTCGCCCACGCCAAGGCAGTGCTGGCCTTCCACAACGGCGGCTTTAAGGGCAAAATCGGCGTCATTCAGTCGTTGGAGTTCAAGTACCCGCTCAACGAGAACGACCCCGCCGACATCAAAGCCGCCAACAACGAGCACGTGCTGCAAAACCAGTTCTTGCTCGACGCTACCTTCCGCGGCGACTACGCGCCCGACACCCTCGAGTGCGCCAACCGCCTGGCTGCCGTCTCGGGCGGCACCATCGAGATCCTGGACGAGGACCTCGAGATTATGCGCGAGGCAGCGCTCTACAACGACTACTTGGGCGTTAACAACTACCAGTGCCGCTTCCTCAAGGCTTACGATGGCGAGAACGACCTGCACCACAACGGTACGGGCGAGAAGGGCACCGGCCGCTGGCGCGTTAAGGGTATTGGCGAGCATGTGAACAAGCCCGGCATCCCCACCACCGACTGGGACTGGATCATCTATCCCGAGGGCCTGTTCGATCTGCTCGTCTACATTAAGCAGCGCTACCCCAACTACAAGCAGATCTTCATCACCGAGAACGGCATGGGCTACAAGGACCCCTACAAGGACGGTTTTGTGGACGACCAGCCGCGCATCGACTACATCGAGCAGCACCTGCGCTGGTTACTCAAGGCCATGGAGGTGGGCGTCAACGTGGGCGGCTACTTCCTGTGGAGCCTGCAGGATCAGTTCTCCTGGACCAATGGCTACAACAAGCGTTACGGCTTCTTCTACGTTGACTTTGAGACGCAGAAGCGCACGCCCAAGGCAAGCGCCTACTGGTACAAGCACGTGGCGCAGACCCGTCGTCTGGACTAGTGGCTGGCGGGGTTGCCCGCTCACACAACCTGTCCCCATTTCTCAGCCGGGGGCGGCACGTCACACGGCGCGCCGCCCCCGGTCTTTTTGTTTTTGGGCTGGTCGGGAGCCGTTTGTCTCGATCTGTAACATCTAGCCGAGTTTTTTGGTCCTAGCTGTTACAGATTGAGACGAACAGGATTGCTCTTTCCGAAGAATCTAAATCTGTAACACGTAGCCCGCTTTTGACCGTCTACCTGTTACAAATCGAGACAAACGGAGTAGGACCTAACCCCGTATGTCCCTAACAGTCGAGCGTTCGACCAGCGTACTCGGCACATGAATCGCCTTGATAGACGAGCTCTCTCCAATCGCCGCCTCAAACGCAAGCTTACCGACACCGCGCAAATCAAATCGCAGCGTCGTCAGCCGATTGTGAGGAACAAGTCCCTCGAGTGCGTCGTCGATACCAACCACGCTCACGTCGTCGGGCACGGACAGGCCCGCGTTCTCGAGCGCGGCGATAACGCCCAGCGCCATCTGGTCATTTGCCGCAAGCACGGCAGTCGGCGCCTGCGACCCGCCGGCAAGCACCTCGGCCGCAATCCGCTCGCCCATGGCGTACCCACTGTCCGCACTCCAATCGCCACGCAGCATCGGAGCGGCATCGACATGAGCACGACCCAGCGTATCGCGCCAACCGGCCTCACGAAAACGCGAGGAAATCGAGTTTTCCGGACCCGCCACAAACCGCATATTCGAGTGACCATGTTCCAGCAGATAATTGGTCAACAGCTCGCACGAACCATACTGGTCGGAGTCGATCGTCGTGCAGCGCGGATGCGCATACATGGACAGGATGACCGTTCGCACTCCCGGCTGGGGAACAAACTCCTCAAAATCGGGAGCCATGCGGTTCATGTTGAGAATCATGCCGTCGACGGGTCGCTCGACCATGCGGCGCGAGGCATCGGCAAGTGTATAGGGCTTGTCGCCGCCCATCTCGATCATAGTGACGGCAAAATCGTGCTCGCGCGCCGCTTGCATGATACCCTCGAGCGTCGCCAGGTTACCGACACGTGTGATGTTGTACATGCACAGGCCA
>URIJ01000018.1 GCA_900547835.1 uncultured Collinsella sp. | reverse complement strand
GAGCGTGGCGCCGGCCTGCTTGGCCTTGGTGAGCTGGTTGGTAAAGCTCGTGGAAGAGTCGTCCTTAAAGGTCTCGGTATCGACGATATCAAGTTTGGACTCCTTGGCCTGCTCGGCAAAGGCATCGGCAACGCCCGAGCTGTACGTATCGCCGGAGTTGTAGAATAGGGCAATCTTGGCGTCCGCATACTTCTCGGCCAAGAACTTCGCGGCGCTGGCGCCCATGGTGGGATCGGTGAAGCAAACCTGAAAGACCGTGGTCTTATCCTTGGTCACGTCGAGCGACGAGGCCGAAGGCGTGACCATGAGCATATCGTCGGCAATCTCGCCCGAGACGGCGACGGCAGCACCGGTGGTGACGGGGCCGACGAGCGCCTGTATGCCCCAGTCGCACAGGGTATTGAAGGCGTTGATAGCCTTCTCGCCGTCGGCGACGTCATCCTCGGACTTAAGCGAGAGCTTGAGGTCCTTGGTCGAGAAATCCTTGGCGGCGAGCTTGGCGCCCTTCTCGGCCGAGACGCCATAGGTTGCCGCGGCGCCGGTCAGAGGGCCGATAACGCCGATCTTGAAGGTCTTGCCGTCATCGGCGGAGCCGCCGTCCGAGCCACCCGACGAGCAACCAGCGAGTGCCGCGGTGCTGCCGAGCGCCGCGGCGCCGGCGAGAAAGTTCCTACGGCTGAGCGTGCTGTTGATGCTGAACATGGTGTCCCCCTTTTTTGCTGGCCGCGGTGCGGCCGTCTTGCGGTACAGGGCAAACCTTATGGTGCAAACGTTGACAGTTTGTTGCGGAAGTTCGTTTGTAGCGAGCATGTTTCCAATGTTTCCGCAGCGTTTCGGGGGTGCCGTTTTGTGCGACTCCTGTTGCCTGGCGAGCACGCGCCCTCGGTTCACGCTAGAATGCACTCAACCTTTAAGCGGTTAATCCATCCATAAGATGCACGAAGGAGCTATCTATGAGCGAACCCCTGCGCACCGTGAACGTCGGCCTCATCGGTCTGGGAACCGTCGGCGGCGGCGTGGCCCGTCTGATCAAGAGCCACCACGATGAGTACCTGGCAGCCTACGGCATCGACCTTAAGCTGACCCGCGCCTGCGCGCTTGCCTGGGAGCAGGCCGAAGCCGCCGGTATTGAGCGCGAGGCCTTTACGAGTGACTGGCATGACGTCGTCACCGACCCAGCCGTCGATATCGTCGTCGAACTCATCGGCGGCGAGCACCCCGCGACCGAGATCTTCACCACCGCCTTTGAGCACGGCAAGCACGTCGTCTCTGCCAACAAGGCCCTGCTGGGCCGTCATGTCGAGACGCTTGCCGAGAAGGCGCGCGCGTGCGGCGTGCAGATTAAGTGCGAGGCCAGCTGCGGTGGCGGCATCCCCATTGTCAGCACACTCGAGCACGACCTGGTGGGTAACAAGATCCTAACCATCGCCGGCATCCTCAACGGCACCACCAACTACATCCTGTCGCGCATGGACGCCGAGGGCGCCGATTACGCCGATGTGCTTGCCGACGCGCAGGCCAAGGGCTATGCCGAGGCCGACCCGTCCGCCGACGTCGACGGCTTCGACGCCGCCAGCAAGACGGCCATCCTCGCCTCCATCGGCTTTGGCACCCGCGTTACCACCGACGATGTGTACCAGCAGGGTATCCGTACCATCGGCGCCGAGGACATCGCCCAGGCCCGCGAGCTCGGCTACACCATCAAGCTGCTGGGCATCGCCCGCAACACCGACGCCGGCGTCGACGTCCGCGTGCATCCCACGCTGATCCCCGCCGACCACATGCTTGCCAAGGTCAACGGCGCCATGAACGCCGTCTACGTGGTGGGTGACGCCGTGGGCGAAACCATGTTCTACGGTGCCGGCGCAGGCTCCTTCCCCACCGCGAGCGCCGTCGTGGGCGATATCCTGTCGCTCTCCGAGCAGATCAGCCGCGGCGTGGCTCCGCTGCCCGAGATTGAGCCCTATGGCCACAACCTCGCCTTTAAGCCCATGGACGAGCTCCAGACCAAGTACTATGTGCGCCTGAAGGTCGCCGACCGCGTGGGCGCCCTGTCCGAGACGGTCGACATCTTTGCCAAGCACAACATCTCGATCTCGCTCATCAACCAGGTCGAGGACGGCAAGTCGGGCGTCAGCGATGCCTGCTCGGTTATCTTCCTGACGCACCGCGCGCTCGAGAAGGACGTTCAGGCTGCCGCCGCCGAGCTTGCCAGCGTCGACTGCGTGGCCGAGGTCGCCAACGTCCTGCGCATCGAGGACGTTGAGGCTTGGACCGAAGGCGTCATGGCGAACTAGCTCAACGCTCGCCTAGCAATACACGCTTTGAGGGCTCCCGTCCGATGTGGGACGGGAGCCCTTTTGTCACCTGCCCTAAGCACAACGGCAGAGCATATTTGCGCGAGCCGCTCATCGGTAACGCGGGCTACCGTTCACCGATATGCAAACGCGGCCGATTCCGACTACCGCTACGCTGTGCTGCGAATGTCCGCCCGCGATGAGAGGAAGCACCATGTTGCTCGAGGGCAAGAAAGCAATCATCACCGGAGGCACGCGCGGTATCGGCTATGCCATCGCCTGCCGTTTTATCGAGGAAGGCGCTGCCGTCACCGTCTTTGGCTCGCGTCAGGAGACCGCCGATGCGGCCGTTGAGAAGCTGACAGCCGCCTATCCCGACGCCAAGGTCTGGGGCCGCTCCTGCGACCTCACCTCACTCGAAGCCGTGACCGAGGCCTTTACCCAGGCTGCAGCCGACATGGGCGGCTTGGACACGGTCGTCAACAATGCCGGTATCTCCCAGCGTTCACCCCTCTTGGACTACACGGCCGAGGAGTTCGCAAAGGTCATGGACCTTAACGTCGTCGCCGTCTTTAATGGCCACCAAGCTGCCGCCAAGATCATGACCGAGGCCGGCCACGGCGGCACCATCACCACCACGAGCTCGATGGTTGCCAAGTACGGCCAGCCCTCTGGCGTCGGCTATCCAACGTCCAAGTTTGCCGTCAACGGCATGGTCCAGTCGCTCTCGCGCGAGCTCGCCCCCATGGGCATTCGCGTCAATGCCGTAGCACCCGGTGTAACCAAAACCGACATGGTCGCCAACCTGCCTGAAGAGGTTATTAAGCCCATCGTCGCCACCATTCCGCTGGGTCGCATGGGCGAGCCCGAGGATGTCGCCAACGCCTTTGTTTTCCTGGCGAGCGACATGTCCTCCTATGTCACGGGCGCCGTGCTCCCCGTCGACGGAGCCGCCCGCTCTTAAGGGACCACAAGCCTCAGCTCCCAGCCTCAACATAGTCCAACAAAGAAGGCGCGCCGTCTGCATCAACTGCAGGCAGCGCGCCTTCTTCTGTTTGAAAGGGAAGCTGTGTCCCGGAATTCCGACTCAGACCGGGACGCAGCTTCCCTCAGGGCCATGTTTCGGAAAGAGCGCCCCGTTTTGAACGCCGATTCTGGGATACCGTTTCCGCAACGGATCTCTCGCGGAAACTGCATCCCACTCTGAGCGCCCATTCCGGGACACAGTTTCCCAACGGCCCCCGTTTCGGAAACCACATCCCGTTCCGAGCCTTCAAAGCGGGACGCGGCTTCCCCGAGAAAGTATCGACTACTTACCGTCGTCGTCTTCGGCTTCTTCGCGCGCATAGAGCTCCAGCATGCGGCGGCGGTATTCGCGCACGGCGAGCTTGGCGCGCTCCAGGCGGCGACGCTCACGCGGGGTCAGCTCGGACGGGTCGACCTCGTCTCCATAGGTCTTATCGGCAAGCAGGTGCGCCGCGTCCACGATGCGGGCATCGATGTGGCCGCTCGCCGCCTCGGCAGAAAGACGCTCGGCAATCGTATCGAGCGTAGGCAGGCCCTCGAATACGCGACCATGGCCATGCGAAGTCAGCAGCTCATGCTCGCGCGCGAGCAAGCTCGCTAGGTCGTGGTGAGCGCGCAGGATGTCGAGCGCATCGGATGGATGCTCGGCAACCTCTGCCACGGCGGCGACCGGTGCGGCGTCGACCACGCGGTAGAAGAGCTGCGCGAGCAATGGCATCAAGAACACCGTGATGGCGCCGGCGGCAACCATAACCGACGCGATGTCTTGCGACAGCGCACCCGCGTTGACGGCAACGCTCGTCACGGCAACGATGATCGGCAGCGCCGTGGTGCAGTAGAGCGCCACGGTGATGCGGCCATACGCCGAGACATCGCGCGTCGCAGGACAAATGCTCATAGAGATAAGAATGGGCACGGCACGAATAATCAACAACGCCACGATAAAGCCCGCGAGCAAGCCCGGGCGCGACGCCACGGCCGTCAGGTCGATCTTTGCGCCCGATACGGTAAAGAACACCGGAATCAAAAAACCGTAGGCCAGGCCGTCGAGCTTGGTCTCGAGCGTATGGTTGCCCTCGGGGATGATATAGCGCAGGACAAAGCCGGCGGCAAAAGAACCCAACACGATGTCGAGATCAAAGACGGCCGAGAACGCCACGAGCGTGACCAGGATGAGCACCGTCAGGCGCACGAAGGTCTGCGACGTGGTATCGGCGCGTTCCTCGACAAACGCAAAGAAGCGGCTGCCGACGCGCTTGGAGCGGCTCGGGACCACGGCCAGCAACACGCAGACCACCGCAAACAAGCCAAGGATTACAAGCGTTTGGATGCCGGTGCGGGCAGACAGCAGCACCGACATGGCAAGCACAGGGCCGAGCTCACCCCAGGTGCCATACGCGAGAATCGAGTCGCCCACGCGCGTGCCGGTGAGCGAGCGCTCACGCATGATGGGCACGAGCGTACCGAGCGCCGTCGAAGTGAGGGCAAGCGTCACGGCGATACCGTCGAAATGACTGACCGAGAACCACGGGGTAAAGCGCACGGCAAGCCAGGCGATACCAAACGTGACGACCCACGTCGCCAAGCCGTAGCGCCCCTCGACGCCCGTGATGCTCTTGGGGTCGATCTCAAAGCCGGCAAGCAGGAACAAGAAGGCCAGGCCCAGCTCGGACACAAGCGAGACCTCGGCATCTACATGGATGACGCCGAGCATATGGGGTCCCAGCACCGCGCCGAGCACGAGCAAAAAGACCGTCTCAGGAACGGGTTTTCCGGGAATCGCCGAGGCGATAAAAGGACTCGCAAAGGCCACGAGTGCGATGATGGCGAGCGAAACGAATGCCATGTGATGCCTTTCTCTTGTTTGCGCTTCACTGTAGCACCCTCGCCGTCCTCAACGCGCCGCGAGCTGTCGTATCATAGTGAGGTTTACAAACATGTGGCTCAAGGCGACCGCAGGGCAGACCCCGCAAACCGACCGCTGCCGCATACCGTACCGTACGCCCAACCGATCAGGAAGGCAGGAACCAATGGTCTCTCGTATCTACGTGGAGAAGAAACCCGGGTTCGACGTCGAGGCTCAGCAGCTCAAGGGCGAGCTGACCGAAATTCTCGGCATCAAGGGCATCGAGGCCCTGAGGATCATCAACCGCTACGACGTCGAGGGCATCGACGAGGAGCTTTTCCGCTCCTGCGTGCCGACCGTCTTTAGCGAGCCCCAGGTCGATGTGACCTACGACGAACTCCCCGCAAGCGATGGCGCCGTCTTTGCCGTCGAATTCCTGCCTGGCCAGTTTGACCAGCGCGCCGACTCCGCCAGCGAGTGCGTGCAGCTCATCAGCCAGGGCGAGCGCCCCGCCGTGCGCTCCGCCAAGGTCTATATGATCTCGGGCGCTCTGGACGAGGCCGCCATCGATGCCATCAAGCACTACGTGGTGAACCCCGTCGAGGCGCGCATCGCCTCGCTCGACCTGCCCGAGACGTTGTACATGGAGACCCCCGAGCCCCAGCCCGTCGAGGTGCTCGACGGCTTCCGCGAGCTCGACGAGGCCGGCCTTGCCGCCTTTATCGCCGATCGCGGCCTTGCCATGGACGAGGCAGACATCGCCTTCTGCCAGCAGTACTTCCGCGATGAGGATCGCGACCCCACCATCACCGAGATCCGCGTGATCGACACCTACTGGTCCGATCACTGCCGCCACACCACCTTCGGCACCGTCCTGGACGACGTGACGATCGACGACGCCGTGGTGCAGCAAGCCTTCGACCGCTACATGGAGATGCGCCACGAACTCGGCCGCGACGCCAAGCCCGTCTGCCTCATGGACATGGGCACCATCGGCGCCAAGTACCTTAAGAAGACCGGCGTCATGACCGATGTCGACGAGTCCGAGGAGATCAACGCCTGCACCGTCAAGGTGAAGGTCGATGTCGACGGCGAGGACCAGGACTGGCTGTTCCTGTTTAAGAACGAGACCCACAACCACCCGACCGAGATCGAGCCCTTCGGCGGTGCCGCCACCTGCGTGGGCGGTGCCATCCGCGACCCGCTGTCGGGCCGCAGCTACGTGTACCAGGCCATGCGTGTCACCGGCGCCGGTGACCCCACCGTCCCGGTTTCCGAGACGCTCGAGGGCAAGCTGCCGCAGCGCAAGCTCGTGACCACTGCCGCCGCTGGCTACTCCAGCTACGGCAACCAGATCGGCCTTGCCACCGGTCAGGTCAACGAGCTCTATCACCCCGGCTACGTGGCCAAGCGCATGGAGGTCGGCGCCGTCGTGGGCGCTACCCCGGCAAACCACGTGCGCCGCGAGTGCCCCGCCCCCACCGACAAGATCATCCTGCTGGGCGGCCGCACCGGCCGTGACGGCATCGGCGGCGCCACCGGCTCCTCCAAGACCCAGAACACCGAGTCCATCGAGACCTCGGGCGCCGAGGTCCAGAAGGGCAACGCCCCGGTCGAGCGCAAGCTGCAGCGTCTGTTCCGCCGCGGCGACGCCTGCCGCCTGATCAAGCGCTGCAACGACTTTGGCGCCGGCGGCGTCTCGGTCGCCGTGGGCGAGCTTGCCGACGGCCTGTATGTCGACCTGGACACCGTGACCAAGAAGTACGACGGCCTGGACGGCACCGAGCTCGCTATCTCTGAGTCCCAGGAGCGCATGGCCTGCGCCGTCGCCGACGGTGACGTCGAGGAGTTCATGGGCTACGCCGCCGAGGAGAACCTGGAGGCGACCGTTATCGCCGAGGTTACCGCTGAGCCGCGCATGCGCATGGCCTGGAACGGCGTCGCTATCGTCGACCTGTCCCGCGAGTTCCTCAACTCCAACGGCGCACCCAAGCACCAGGTCGCCCACGTGTGCGCCCGTAGCGTGTGGCAGCCCAGCTGGGCCGGCACCACGCTCGCCGAGCGCATGACCTCGCTCGTCACCGACCTCAACGTCGCTTCCAACAAGGGCCTTTCCGAGCGCTTCGACTCCACCATCGGCGCCGCGACCGTGCTCATGCCCTTTGGCGGCAAGACGCAGCTCACCCCCAGCTCGGCCATGGTCGCCAAGTTCCCCGTGGACGGCGAGACCACCACGGCGAGTGCCATGGCATGGGGCTTCAACCCCTATCTGATGGAGGCCGACCAGTTTGCGGGCGCCTACCTGTCCGTGGTCGAGTCCATCGCCAAGCTCGTGGCTGCCGGCTTTGAGCACAAGCGCGCCTATCTCTCCTTCCAGGAGTACTTCGAGCGTCTGCGCACCGAGGCCGAGCGCTGGGGCAAGCCCACGGCAGCCGTCCTGGGCGCCCTCATGGCCCAAGTCGACCTGGGTGCCGGCGCCATCGGCGGCAAGGACTCCATGAGCGGTTCGTTTGAGGACGAGACCGGCGAGCTCAACGTTCCGCCGACCCTGATCAGCTTCGCCGTCGCCGTGGGCAAGGCCGCCCGCGCCGTCTCGCCCGAGTTCAAGGGCCTCACGCACCGCGTCGTCCGCATCGCCCCCGCCACCTATGGCGAGGACTACCGTCCCGACGCCCAGCAGTTGCTCGCCGCGTTTGACGCCGTCGAGGCGCTCACTGCTACCGGCAACGCCCTGGCCATATCCACGCCCGGCTACGGCTGCGGCGCCGAGAGCCTCTTTAAGATGTGCGTCGGTAACCAGATCGGTATCGAGCTTGCCGAGGATGTAGACGTGGAGAGCCTCTTCACCCCGCTCTACGGCAGTTTTATCGTCGAGCTCGCCGAGGACGCCGAGCTGCCCGAGGTCGCCGACGGCGTTGTCGTCGAGCCCC
The DNA here is from genome assembly GCA_900547835.1 of uncultured Collinsella sp. Classification (GTDB taxonomy): domain Bacteria; phylum Actinomycetota; class Coriobacteriia; order Coriobacteriales; family Coriobacteriaceae; genus Collinsella. The sequence goes on along the minus strand of URIJ01000018.1, from coordinate 10,299 downwards.
TGGGCACCACCGTCGAGGGCTATGTCATCGACACCGGCTCCGAGGTCATCGAGCTCGCCGAGCTCCAGGAGGCCTGGGAGAGCGGCATCGAGGGCGTCTTCGCCTACCGCAGCGCCGGCGAGACCCCCGAGGTCGAGACCATCGACTTCCGCGCCAAGGATATCCACGTGTACGGCGGCGCCAAGATCGCCCGCCCGCGCGTGATCATCCCCGTGTTCCCCGGCAACAACTGCGAGTACGACAGCGCCCGCGCCTTCCGTGCCGCCGGTGCCGAGGCCGACACCTTCGTGATCAACAACCTCACGCCCGAGGCCGTCGCCGAGAGCACCCACGAGCTCGCCCGCCGCATCCGTGCAAGCCAGATCGTCATGATCCCCGGTGGCTTCTCGGGCGGTGACGAGCCCGATGGCTCCGCCAAGTTCATCACGGCGTTCTTCCGCGCTCCCGAGGTCACCGAGGCAGTCCGCGACCTGCTCAAGGCCCGCGATGGCCTGATGCTGGGCATCTGCAACGGCTTCCAGGCCCTGATCAAGCTGGGCCTGGTGCCCTACGGCGACATCGTCGACGCCACGCCCGATGCGCCCACGTTGACGTTCAACACCATCGGTCGCCACCAGAGCCGTCTGGTGCGCACCCGCATCTCGTCCAACTTGTCCCCGTGGCTGTCGCAGTGCAGCCTGGACGACCCCTATACCGTCGCCATCAGCCACGGCGAGGGCCGCTTTGTCGCCAATGACGAAGTGCTCGCCCAGCTGATCGCCAACGGCCAGGTCGCCACGCAGTACGTGGGCGAGAACGGCAAGCCCAGCATGGACCTTTCCGTCAACCCCAACGGCTCCGCACTCGCCATCGAGGGCATCACGAGCCCCGACGGCCGCGTCCTGGGCAAGATGGGCCATGCCGAGCGTCGCGGCGACAACCTGTACCGCAACGTGCCCGAGCATGTCCCCGGCGACAAGTTCATGCCGATCTTTGAGAGCGGCGTGGCCTACTTCGCTTAAACCTTTCCCATCGGGTACAATCCCTTCGGGTAACAACACCCGCCACCGGCACATCCGGTGGCGGGTTCTTTTTTGCTTCGCGCATGTAGGAAGGACATCATGGAAAGCCGCAAGCCGTATCTCGCCACCCTGCCCGGACTCATCCTGGGCTGCCTCGTCTGCTGTGCACTCTGGGGATCGGCCTTTCCCTGTATCAAGATCGGTTACGCACTCTTTGGTATCCCAGCGCACGATAGCGCCTCGCAGCTGCTCTTTGCGGGCTTGCGCTTCACGCTTGCCGGCGCCCTGGTTATCGTTGGGATGAGTGCGGCCCAACGCCGCCCCCTCATTCCGCAGGCTCGCGACATCAAGCCCATCTTTGTCTTGTCGCTCTTCCAGACTATCGGGCAGTACTTCTTTTTCTATCTGGGCCTCTCGCGCGCCAGCGCCATGTCGAGCTCCATCATCGAGGCCAGCGCCAACTTCCTCGCAATCCTCTTTGCCGCCCTGGCATTTCACACCGAGAAGCTCAATACGGCCAAGGTGCTTGGCTGTGCGCTGGGCTTTGCCGGCGTCGCGCTCGTCAACCTTTCGGGCGCGGATGGCACCTTTGGCTTCAGGCTCGATGGCGAGGGCTTTATCCTAGCCTCCACCGTCGCGGGTGCCCTTTCGACCTGCCTGATTGGCATCTTCTCGCGCGAGCACGACGGCGTCTTGCTTGCCGGGTGGCAGTTCTTGGTCGGCGGCCTGGTCCTCACCGCCATCGGCTTTTTGATGGGTGGCGCGCTCTCCCCCACGGCGATTGCCCCCGCCATCGTGCTCATCATCTACATGGCGCTTATCTCCGCGATCGCCTACTCGCTGTGGTCGCGCCTGCTTGCCGTCAACCCCGTCAGCCGCGTCTCGGTCTTTGGGTTTATGAACCCCGTCTTTGGTGTGCTGCTGAGCGCGCTGCTGCTCGGCGAAGGCGCGGGCACGAGCCCCGTTACCGTCATCGTTGCCCTGCTGTTGGTCTGCGGCGGCATCATCATCGTCAACAAACCCAAAAAAGCCTAGCGAACTCACCTTTTTAGGGAGGGCATTCGCATACTTTAGCTTAATGGAGCACACTGGTTCTCGTTGATTTCGTACCGAGTCGCGGCGGCAGACGCCCGTCTTGCCGCACCGCGCCTGGGCATTATGGCCGGTGGCCCCCACAAACGCAAAAGGGGCGCACGACCATCGCAACGGTCGTGTGCCCCTTTTCCTAGCGTATCTGAACGCCAGCTTTCTTTTTCTCGGCCTTGACGCGGTAAAGCTCCGCATCGGCAGCGCGAAGTAAGTCTTGCCAGGTATCAACACTATCGCCGACCCGCGCGTAACCGATGGACATCCGCAATGCATACGGCACCTCGGCATGCGCGAGCTCGTCGTTGATTGTCGCGCACAGATGCATGATATCCCGTTCCGCCACTGCCTTTTGGAGCACCACGAACTCATCGCCACCGTAGCGTGCGATAAAGCCACCAGACGCCGAGCAGACCTCTTTGAGCGCAGCGGATATAACCTGAAGAGCATGGTCGCCCTCCACATGTCCATAGCGATCGTTAATCTGCTTAAAGCCGTCGGCGTCCATCATGAGCAGATACACATCTTCGGCCTGATCCACATTTGAGAAGAGCGACAGCATATAGGTCTCAAAACGGTTGCGATTGTTGAGGCCAGTCAACGGGTCGGTCGAGATGAGTTGCTCCTGGCAGATAATGTAGAGCAGCAACATGCTAATCATTATGCCGACACAAAGGCCAGGCACCGAGTATACGATCTGAAAGGTACCGCCCACCAGGGCCGGAATGGCGAAAAATGCCAAGGTTCGATAGATAGCCTTCGTCTGCAAGCTCTCGACCCTGCGAGATTGCACAAACGCATGCAGGGACGTATGTATAACGTAACAGTAGCTGACAATGGGCTGGATCATATAGGCAAAGCCGCGACGATACACGCCCTGCGAATCGATATAGAACAAGGCGTGCGTCCAGTAACTGGTAAAAGCCAGCACGACCACCAGAGCCGTAGGCAACGTTACAAGCACCACCCTATAGCGCGAGGTCACAAGGCGAGAGCCCTACATCGTCTCGGAATAGATAAACCAAATGAGACACGCGATGGCAAAGAGCGAAAACGAAACCGCGTTGGAAATCCAGTTGGCAGCAATACCCAACGTGCCGTCCGCACCATCCGAAAGCGTCCAGATCATATCGAATAATATGTACGCGGCAGAGGTGTAGCCAAGCATGCTAAACAATAGCTGCAGGGTGCTCGAGAACAAGGAGCGACGACTTCGCGCGGCAAGCCCGATAAGAACAATCATGCATAGCACGAATATCTCAATCTTGAGTGCCTTAACCACTAGCGCCATCCCTTCAATACCCAAGTGGTCAGAATCGCCCAATTCGAATCAGGGCAATAAACACCCCTTTACTCCGCAGGGGTAAAGGGAATCATAGCAAAGCGCCCGAACATCACTGCAAAACAGTTTCTGTTCGGGCGCTCGGACGGCGCGAATTGCACGCCGGAATCAATTATCGGTAACGGCCGTTACTCGCCATCGATGTCGGTCGCGACGGCCTCCTCGATGGCCTCGACACCGGCAGGCGACAGGTCCTCCTTGCCCTGGCAGAACTTCTTGTCGACCCAGCCGGTCAGAATCGGAGCCATGATTGCCGTGATGATAACGGCAGTGGCGATCTGGGCGTACGCGGTGGGCGCAAGCTCGGCGTAGCGCGGCGCGACCTCGGCGAGAGCAACCGGCGTGGTCATAGCCGTGCCGGCGATGGTGGAACAAGCCACGGCAGCCTTGCCGTTACCACCGCACAGGCGCTCGAACGCAAAGGTGATGGGACCGACGACAAACAGCGTGACAAGGCCCAGCAAGATGCCGGAAATACCGCCGGTGATAAAGCTCGACAGGCTCATGGACGCACCGAGCTGAAATCCGATGACGGCAATCGCGGGATTGGCACCGGGAACCAGCAGGTTCTTGATAAACGGGAACAGGTTGCCCAGAACCATGCCGATAACGAGCGGCAAAATGGAGCCGATGATAGTACCGACAGGGATGTTGGCAAGACCCGAAACACCAAGGATGATCATCGTGACGGCGGGGCCGGCCGTAAAGAACAGGATACCGACGGCGCCCTGCTCGGACTCATCGCCGAACTCGCCCATGATGCCCGTATAGAGCGCCATGTTGCAAAACGTGATGCCGCCGATGATAGACACGGAGCTCAGACCCAGGAAGTTGTCGTTAAAGCAATATGCCACGCCCAGGCCGAGAGCCGCTGCGACGACCAGCTTGGGGATCAGCACGACGATACCGGTCTTGATGGCGCCCGGCGTGGACTTAAAGCTGATGCCGGCGCCCACGAACAGCAGGATCGCGGCGACGATGGTATTGGAGCCGCCGCGGCAGGCAGCCGTAAAGAAGCCGCCGATCTCAAAAACCTGCGGGCAGAAGGTGTTGAGCAAAAGACCGACGATCATCGGATAGATCATGATGTCGCCCGGGATGCGCGGGACCTTGAATTTCTTTTGCTCGTTGGCGGTCGCTTCCTGTGCCATGAAACCCCCATTTCCGCTGACGCGGAACAAAAGCCCACGTCATGCTTTGCTACAGTAAAGTTTGACCATGGTACCAGAAGAAATAGACCAGCTCGGTGAAAAATTCGACAAGTTGGGATGGAACGAGATTCGGCGCCCGCGACGCCACCCCTATATAAGGCTCAAGACGATATAGAGTACGATGCCCGAGACGCAGCACCACAGCATCGATTTTGTCTTGACCGCCACGACCACGACGCCGGCGGCCGCAATCCAGGGAACCAAGGCAGGCCAGAGTCCCGCGTCGAACGCGCCGGGGCTCACCAAGTCGTTGGCGACCAGCGCGGCAAAGGCAGCGGGCGGGATATAGCCCAGGGCCTCGGTAATACGGGGCGACAGGGTCCGCCCGCGCAAGGCGAACGCCGGCGCGATGCGAAAGAACGCGATAGCAGCCCACGACGACAGCCACAGAACCAAGAACTCGTTAACGGGCATCGCGGGCACCTCTTCCGTCTAATACAGCATCGCACGCCAGCGCAATGGCAATGCCGACCACGACGCTTGCCGGCACGGCAATATTCGTGAGGCCCAAGAACTTGCATACGGCGACGGACACCGCGCCCGAAACCGCCGCGACAACGTTGCCGCGCGACAGCCGCTGCGAAAAGAGCAGGCAGATAAAGAGTGAGGTGCAGACAAAGGCTGCAATGGCGGTGGGAACATCGACAACGGCGCCGACGATGGTGCCCATCGTACACGAAACGCCCCATGTTGCGATGAGGATCACGTTGAGCACAAAGGACTCGCGCGGGCCCCAATCCTCCCCTTCAACCAACTTGGCAAGCGAGATGCCGTATGCCTCCTCGGTGAGCGTCGCGGCAACAGCCAGCGTCTGACGCTTCGAGGCACCCGTCAGATGCGGCGCGATCGATGCCGAGTAAAGCGCAAAACGCGAGGAGATGGCGGCAACGCTCGCGATAATCGAAGGTGCCGGCACGTCCGCCAGCCAAAGATTGCAGATCATAAACTGGCCGCTGCCCGTCACAAACGTGCTGCTCAGAGCAAAGACCATCCAGGGCTCCATTCCCGTCTGCCCCATGATCATTCCGCACGGCGCGCCTATTGCAACATAGGTAAGCATCACTGGCCAGACGGTTCTAACGATTTTGAGCACCATACGCTTCTCACCCTGACAAGGTCTCCGAGCCGCATGTAGCGATACGGCAGAATCATCATCCGACAGCAACCGAGTTCACCTACAATTGCCACCGGATCGAAAGACACAACTTTTTAGGAAGTCATTATGACAGCTATCGATCGAGACCGGGCGCGCGCGGCCTTCAAAAGCTACACCGATGCCTACGACGCCACCAACCCACGCATCGCGCTCAAAATCGAGCATACGTACCACGTGGCCGAGGCATGCGATGCCGTAGCGCGCGAGCAGGGCTGGTCGTCAGAAGATATTGACCTGGCATGGCTTTGCGGCCTGCTACACGATATGGGCCGCTTTGAGCAGCTGCGACGCTGGGACACCTTTAAGGACGCCGAGAGCATGAGCCATGCGGCGCTGGGCATCGAGGTCCTCTTTGGCGAGAATCCCGCCGATGCACCCGCCGTAACGAGCATCCGCGACTTTATCGATGACCCGGCAGAAGATGAGCTCATCCGAGCGAGCATTGCCTATCACAGCGATTTTCGTCTACCCGCGCAGCTCGACGAGCGTACGCGGAGCTTCTGCGATATCGTGCGCGATGGTGACAAGATCGACATTATGCGCACCATCGCCGACAGCACCGTCGACACCATCCTCAAGGTGGACGAGAAGACGTTTCTCGGCAGCCGTTTCTCGTCGCCGACACTTGCCGCCTTTGACGAGCACCGCTGCGTCGCACGCGATGAGCGCGATGAGCGCGCAGACTACCTGGTGGGACTCATCTGCTTTATGTTTGAGCTCGTCTATCCAGCGAGCCGCGCGCTGGCGCGCGAACAGGGCGATATCCACCGCCTGCTCGATGCGCCCTTTGGCATTACGCGGCCCTTTACCGACCCCGCCACGCAGGCAACCTGGAGCCGCCTAAAGGACGAGATGCGCGACTGGCTGACGCGCGCTTAGCGCTCAAGCTGAGCCAGCAGCTCCTCAACGATCTCAACGGCATCGCCGACGACCTTATACTGGGCAGCACCGAAGATGGGGGCATCCGGGTCCTCATTGATGGCGACAATGCACTCCGCCCCACCGATGCCGGCGAGATGCTGGATAGCGCCCGAGACACCGATGCTCACGAGGAGCTTGGGCGAGACCGATACACCCGTCTGGCCAATTTGGTGGCGATACTCCAACCAGCCTGCCTCCACAATGGGACGCGTGCAACCAAGCTCGGCACCCAGGGCATCGGCGAGCTTTCGCATCAGGGGCAGATTCTTCTTGGAGCCGATGCCGCGGCCCACCACGACCAGACGCTCGGCATCGGCAATTGAGGCCTGTTGTCCCCACTCCTCGGCGGGAATCGAGATCTCGACGCGGGCCTTAACGTCATCCGCAAGCACTACCTGGGTAATCGTGCCGGAGCGGCTATAGTCAAACTCGGGCGCCTTAAAGATGCCGGGGCGCACCGTTGCCATCTGAGGACGGTGGTTGGGACAGATAATGGTGGCCATCAGGTTGCCGCCAAACGCCGGGCGCGTCTGCTGCAGCAGACCCGTCTCCGTATCCATCGAAAGCACCGTGCAATCGGCCGTAAGGCCCGTCTGCAAGCGCACGGCCACACCGGGCGCCAGCTCGCGACCAAAGGCGGTCGCGCCGTACAGAATGGCCTCGGGCTTGCGCTCGGCTACCAAATCGCAGATCAAGCGGGCGTAGACCTCCGCATCGTTTTGGCGCAGGCGCTCGTCGCGACAGGCCAGGACTTCGTCGGCGCCCGCGCAAACCAGATGCTCCAGGTCGCCGAGAGAACCCTCGGGACCCATACCGATCAGTGCCACCAGACGGCAGTCGCGAGCATCGGCAAGCTCGCGGCCCTTGCCCATAAGCTCATAGGCAACGGGAGTCACCGTATCGTGCTCGTCGGTCTGCGCGAATACCCAAATGTCTCGATATGCATCAAGGTCCACCGCACCAGCGGCCTCGTCACGCTCGATCGAGATAGCGTTGACAGGGCAGGCGTCGACGCACCCACCGCATAGGATGCAGCCGTCGGTTACGCGGGCGCATCGGCTGGGTCGCTCGCCTTCCACTACGATGCCGCCCGAGGCACAGGCGCGAACGCAGCGACCGCAGCCGATACAGGCTTCGCTATCGATAATCAGTCCGCTCATCTATGCCATCCCCTCGATAATCTTGGCAAGTTTTACCGCCTGCTCGGACGCCGTTCCCTCAACGGCCTCGCACGTTTGGTCACGGTCGGGCACAAACGATCGCACGACCTGCGTCGGTGATCCGGCAAGGCCGCAACGCGAGGGATCGGCGTTTACGTCAGCAGCGCTAGCCACGCGCACGCCTGCATCCTCGACCGCGCGAATACCGGCAATACTCGGCATGCGCAGCTGGCCAATCTCCTTGGCGGTCGTCATCGCACACGGCATCTCCAGGTACACCGTCTCCTCGCCGGCATCGCAGCCGTGGACGAGCGCCAGCGAGCCACACGTCGTAAAGCCCGCGCTCTGCACACAGCTCACGTCGGTCACGCAGGGGATCTCAAAGGCGCCGGCCAGCTCGGGGCCAATCTGGGCCGTATCGCCGTCCACTGCCATCTTGCCGCAGATGAGCATGTCGAAGCCCTCGTCGAGCGCCTCGATGCCGCACTTGAGGGCATAGGTGGTTGCCAGGGTATCGGCGCCTGCAAAGGCGCGATCGGTCAGCAGCAGTGCGTCATCGGCGCCGCGGGCGATGCAGTCGCGCAGCAGCGACTCGGTCGCGGGGATGCCCATCGACACCACCGTCACGCGCACATCCATGCCAAAGCCGATAAAGTCGTCCTTCAGCGCCAGCGCGCATTCCAAAGCGCTCGCATCAAAGGGATTAATGACCGCCTGCTTGCCATCGCGCACGATGGTATTGGTCTTGGGGTCCATCTTGACCTCGGTGCTGCCCGGCACCGCCTTGACGCACACCACCATATGGAAATCGCTCATCTTCACGCGCCCCCTTTCTGGACGAGCTCATCCAAGAGCTTCTCCGAAAACAGGTTACCGCGACCCAGCTGCCCGGCAGGATCGAGCTGGAGCTTGAGCCGCGCCGACTCGACCATGGCCTCGTGACCGTACATCGTCTCCAAGAAGCCCGCCTTGATCTTGCCGACGCCGTGCTCGGCAGAAACGGCACCGCCCATAGCCGTTACCTCCGCAGCCCACTGGGCAAACAGCTCGCCACCGCGACGGTAGTCTTGCGCATCGCGCGGCAGGATGTTCACATGCAGATGGTTGTTCCCGATGTGTCCCCAGGCAGCAGACTCAAGCCCACTTTCGGCCAACGTGCGGCGATAAAGGGCGATGACATCGGCCAGGCGCGCGTTGGGCACCGACATATCCGACCCCAGCTTGGTAATGGTGGGGTCGGTGCGGCGACGCTCGTCGATGAGCATATTGACGCTCTCGGGCACCGCATGGCGGAAGAATCGCTGACACTCGCGATCGACCTCGGCGCGCGCGACCCATGTCGCATCGTCACTGCCGCCCGCAAGCTCCAGTACCCACCCCAAGTGATACAGCTCCTCAATCGCCTGGGCTTCGTCGTCGCAGTCGAGCTCCACGTAGACACAGACCTTGGCGTCTTTGTCGAGCGCAGGCAGCGAGGCAAACGCCGTCGACTGCTCGCGCTGGCGACGTAGAATATCCAGGGCGCCAGCATCGAAGTACTCGATGGCAGCCGCATGGGACAGGACGGGACGCACAGAATCGGTGAAGGACACGGCCTTGTCTTCGCTGTCGAAGAAGCAGCTCACGCCCCAAACGACCGCGGGTGCCACCTGCAGGGCAATCTCGAGCTCGGTGATAACGCCGATTGTGCCACACGCACCGATAAACAGATCGATGGCATCCATATCGTCAGCAACGAAATAGCCCGAAGCATTTTTTGTCTTGGGCATGGTATAGCCGGGAAGATCGAGCTCGAGTGTACGGCCCGCTGCCGTCACGAGCGACAGGTGGCGGCCCTGGGCAAAAGCCTCGCCGCGCCGAAGCTCAAGCAAATCGCCATCAGCCAGCACGACGTGGAGTCCCGTGATATGCGGGCGCATGGGACCGTAAGCGTAGCTGCGGGCGCCGGAGGCGTTGCATGCCGCCATGCCGCCCAGACAGGCAGATGCCTCGGTGGGATCGGTGGGAAAGAACTGCTCGGGGGACTCTTGGAACTCCTCGTAGGCCTCAAGCGATGCCTGGTCCCAACCAGCGGTCGGCAGTACCTTCTTGCTCAGCTGCTTACGCAGCTCCGAGAGCACAACGCCCGGCTCCACGCGCAGCAGAAATTGGCCTTGTTCATCGCGGCGAAGGCCCAAATAGCGATTCATACGGGAAGTATTGAGGATATGCCCGCCGTGGGGCACGGCGCCGGCGGCAAGGCCGGTTCGGGCGCCCTGAACCGTTACCGGAACACGCTCGACATGGAGCTTTTCCAAAATGGCACGGACCTCGTTTTCCGTTGTCGGAAACGAAATGCTCGAGGCCTCGCCCGATGCGCGAGATTCATCGCGGCCATACTCTTCGAACTCGTCGGTGAAGGGTTTGATGGTTGCAGACACGC
>URIJ01000017.1 GCA_900547835.1 uncultured Collinsella sp. | reverse complement strand
ACGCCATCCATGATGCCCGAACGGCTCGCCATGCCGCGATCAAGGGCATCCACGACGCACGCGCTGCTGCACGCCGTGAGGAGAAGCACGACGAGTAATCGATTCGCTGGCATCTCGCAGTCATAGCCACATCGCGATGTCAAAGCGGGGGCGGACGTTTCGACACGTCCGCCCCCGCTCATTCTTCAAGCGCTATTTCTACTATTTCTACCCCGTCCCCAAATGGCAGACGGCATGGCTACTCGTCCTGAGGTTCCTCGTCGGAGCTTGGCTCGGACGCCGACTCAGGTGCAGGTGCCGGCTCAGGCGCAGGCTCAGGTGCAGGCTCGGACTCAGATGCCGTCTCAGGCTCGGGCGCCGGCTCAGGCTCGGTCGCGGGAGCGGGTGCAGGTGCCGGCGAAGCATCCGGAGCACCGTAACCCGAAGGGGTGGACTTCTTCTCGAAGGGCAATACAAAAGTCAGGACGTCGTCCTTATCCTCGTCGGCCCACTCGCTTGCATAGCGTGCGGCCCAATAGCCAACGGCACGGTGCTTGAGCATCTTGCCAAAGACCGTAAGAAATACGGTGACGAAAGCGACCAGCACCAAGAACAGCGCGAGCGTGACGCCACCGCCGGTAACAATTGCCTCAATACCCGTAGGACGATAGTAGTAGCTATACATACCGACAGAGGCAATGGCGCCAAAGACGACCGTCAAGATCCATGTGACAACGTTGGCGACCAGGCCCGTCAAAAACTCGGGAAGGAACGAAGCACAGAACAGCTTGGTCTTGTTGTGCTTAAACGCCGCCCAAACCTTGTCGAGCGAAAACGCGCTCTCCACACGACCAGTCACCGCAAAGTGCATCACGGCGATGTCGGCGAACATCTTAAAGAAGACCCCCAGGACCGCCGTGGCAATCATAGCCAGGACAAGCAGGCCAAGCGAGCCAAACAGCGCAGCCTCGAGCGCATAAGAGCCGTAATAAGAATACGAGCCCGCAGCGCCAATTACCACGCCCTCCACCAGCGAAAGCACTACACCGATAACGGGAATGGCAGCGATAACCTCGAGCACGACCGAAATAACGCTCGAAAAGACTCCGAGACCAAACGACGTGGAACGCATCAGCGGACGATCCATGCCGTCATCGATCTTAAGCGACAGATCGCGACCCCACTCAATACCAAAGCCGGAACCACACACGCTCGCAATGCAAGCTGCCAAAAAGCCGATGGCAGCTGCAATGCCGCCAATAACGGGAATAAACAGCACGAGTACCGACACAACACAAATCAGCGCCGGTAAAAAGGCAATCTGGCACACGCGCTGCAGCACGCCCGGAGTCTTGGTCATATCCTCAAACGCCTGAGCCACACAGCCCTTGGACGCATTCGCCACGGGCGGTTGCGGAACAAACTGCTGGGGCTGACCCTGAGGGGCAGAGGCTGCGGCACCGGCATTGGGGGCACCACACGCGCCGCAGAACTTGTCGTTATCGCCCATGGGGGCACCACACTGCGAACAGAACATCGAGATCATCCCTTCGTATCTTGAGCGAATCATCTGGATCGCAAACGATGTCTTTGGCATCATTATCACCCAATGTGGGGACAAATACTCCAATATGACGCATTTGCAATGCGCAGGGCGCTATTCGATTGTTTGATGAGCTCGACCGCGTTAGTTCGTTCCGCGGAAACCCTTGCCGACGATCTCGGAGCTGTCGACGATCGTGATAAAGGCACCCGGATCGACTTCGCGCGCATAGCGGCGCAGTTGCACGGCCTCGCGACGGCTCAGCACGCTCATAATCACCGTCACGCACTTGCCCGAGAAGGCACCGTAGCCGCGACTGATGGTCGCTGTGCGGTTGAGATGCTTGACGATAAACTCCTCGACCTTAAGGGGTTCGGAGCAAATGACCGTGCAGACCTTACGAAGGTGAATGCTCTCGATGGCCTTATCGACCACGAGCGTCTTGGCAAACAGGCCAAGTACGCAGTACAGGCCGACACGCGGGCCATACAGGAAAGCCGCGATGGTCACGATGCCGATATCGACCAGCAGCAGGGCGCGGCCAATCTCGAGCGTCGTGCGACGTTTGAGGATCATGGCGAGAATGTCCGTGCCGCCCGTCGAGGCGCCGATGTCAAAGACAATGGCGCTGCCGAGCGCCGGCAGAATCACGGCAAAGCACAGGTCGAGCCACATATCGCCCGTCATCGAGACATCGGTCGGAATAAAGAGCTCAAACAGCGAAACATAGGCGGACAGCGCAAACGAGGCAAAGACACTCCACAGGATTGCCTTGCGCTCCAAAAAGATAAAGCCCAGGATGACGAGCACCGCATTGATAATCCACATAAAGACACCGACGGGCAGGGTCGGGAACAACGTGGAGAGAATGACCGACACACCCGAGGTGCCGCCAAAAGCAAAGTGATTTGGGGTTTTAAACGCGACGATGGCAAAAGCCGTAAGAATCAGGCCCAGGTTGAGCTCGGCGAAAAAGCGCGGGAAGCCCGGCTCCTGGCTGCGCTTTTGGCCGGCACGCTCGCCGCGCTCGATATCGGCGCGATCGACCACGCGCTCCATCGGCACTACGGGAGGACGATGCACCTCCTCGGCAGCACGCGACGCCGCCTCTGCCGCAGCGGCTTCAATCGCCCATGCCTTGCTTTCGGTCTCGTGTTCGTCGGCCATTACGGCAACCCCTCGTTAACAATTTGGAAACAATGCGCCCATTAGGGTAACGCGGAACGCGACGATTGCAACCCCTAGTTAGACGAGCGGTATGCCCACATCGGGGGGCATACAAATAACGGCCGGCCACGCTTTTGCTTGCGCGGTCGGCCGTTTAACGTTTTCGCAGATAAAACCTGCCAAAACAAACCTGTCCCTTTTTGGAAGGTTATTCGTGCTGGCTGGTGCGGTGCTCGTACTCCTCGGGGGTGATGACATCCTCGATGCGCAGGTTGACGCCTGCCACCTCAAGGCCGGTCATCGCGGCAAGGCGCTCGGTGACACGTGCCTTGACATCGTCGAAGATCGCGGGCGCATAGGCGCCGTACTCGATAATGACGGAGATGTTGACGACCACGCGATTGTCATCGGTGACCTCGACCGTCACGCCCTTGGTCAGATTCTCGGCACCAAACTGCTCCTGCACAAAGTGCATAAGGTTACCCTTCATGCCCAGGACGTGCGGCACCTCGCGGGTGGCCATGGCGACGATCTTCTCGATCACGCCGTTGGAATAGGTCAGCGAGTCCTCGGACTCGTCCGCTTCCTCGTCATCCTCATCCACATCGGACTCGGCCTCGACGAGCGCTTCATCCTCGAGCGTCACATCCTCGGCTTCGGCGACGACCGCCTCGTTCTCCTCGAGCTCGGTATCGGCCACATCGACCTTCGTATTAAAAGCCATGGTTCCTCCTTATGCCTGCCGCGGATGCGACAGTCGAATACATATTAGCGGCCGCTAAACAGACGGCCGAAGAAGTTGACGATCCCGTTCTCGCCGTCGCGAATTTGGCCGATCACAGCGCCGATCAGCACGAAGAATGCAATGACGAGCGTGTCCCACAGGCCCAACGTGAGCACCAACACGGCGAGGATAAAGCCGGCGACGGCGCCGAGCGTGGTGTTGGGATGACGCACAGCATAGCTCCAGATGGCAGCGCCCGTACCCTTGATGAGACCCATAGCCTCATCAAAATCCGCGGCTGCCGCGTCTTGTAACTCGGTTGCCTCTGCTTTGGAATCAACAGGTTCACTCGCCGGCGTGGCGCTCTGGTCAATCGTCAGGCGCGGCGTACGAGCGGTCTTATCTTGATTGGTATCACTCACCGGAAACCTCCACGGTCTGGACGGTAGTCTTGGACGGCAAAAAACGGACGCGCGTGGTCGTACCCGGCGTGCCGAGCATGGTGTCGCAAGCTTCCTCGATGCGCTGCTGCATCGCGGTAGCCAGAGATGCCACGTCCTTATCGTCAAGCGCGATAGCCTCGACCTTAAATCGGACGTGCGAATCGTCGGAGCCTTGGACGCGGGCCTCGACATGCTCGACCATCACGCGATCGTCGCGCTCTGCCGCAGTGCGAGCGCACGAAGAAAGCGCCGCGAGCGTGACCTCGATATTGCGCTCCCCCGCCGGATGCACACAGGACGGCTCGCGACGAGCAAACATCAGGCGGAAGAAGCTTACCAGCACGCCAATCGCCACAACTCCGCCGCATGCCGTCACGACAATGCGCGGCATGGGGTCGCGCATCAGCAGCATAAAGCGATACGTATACGGCCCCCAAAACTGGCAGACAAGCGTACCCAGCGCCACGATGGCGGCGGCAAGATACACGATCGCTAGGGCTCGTTTGAGTACGCGCACGTGGCGCTCCCTTCAAATCTCGGCTCTCGAAATGCAAAACGGTTCGCATCATTATAAAAGAGCCGGGTCCGGTGCTCTACGCACGCGGATCCGGCTCATCTATTCCACGAGGCTTGCATGCTCGCTTCATTATGCCCAGATATGCACGGCTCAATCCGTGCTGGCGCTACTCCTCCTCGAGGGCAGCGATGACCTCGTCGGTCATGTCCATGGTGCTGTAGACGTCCTGGACGTCGTCGAGCTCCTCAAGACGGTCGATGAGGCGCTGGACCTTCTTGGCGTCGGCGCCGGAAACCTCGGTCGGGGTGGTCGGGACCATGGTGGTCTCGGAGCCCTTGACCTGGACACCCTGCTCCTCGAGCGCCTTGGAGACAGCCATGACCTCGTTGGCAGCAGTCCAGACGATCCACTCCTCGCCGGCGTCCTCGTAGTCCTCGCCACCGGCCTCGGCGATGGCCATCATGAACTCATCCTCGTCACCGGCAGCACCGTTGGCGATCATGGTCTCCTTCTTGGCGTTCTCGTCCAGGATCTCCTTGGCGACGACGATCTGGCCCTTGCGCTCAAACTGGAAGGCGACGGAGCCGGAGGTGCCCAGGTTGCCACCAGCGTGGGAGAAGGCGGAACGGACATCAGCGGCGGTACGGTTGCGGTTGTCGGTCAGGCAGTCGACGTAGACGGCGACACCGGCGGGACCGTAGCCCTCGTACACGATGTTCTCGTAGACGGCGGCGTCAGCACCCGAACCAAAAGCCTTGTCGATAGCGGACTTGATCTTGTCCTTAGGCATGGACTGAGCCTTGGCCTTGGCAACGGCAGCGGCGAGGCTGGCGTTGTTCTCGGGCAGCGGGTCACCGCCGAGACGGGCAGCAACGGTGATGTTGCGGCTCAGCTTGGAGAAGAGGGCGGAACGCTTGGCGTCCTGCGCGCCCTTACGATGCTTGGTTGTGGCCCACTTAGAGTGTCCGGACATACGTGTCTCCTATCGGTTTCGACCTAAAGCCCAGCGCAGATGCTCGGGCAATATAAACAAACGTCGTTATGATATACCTACTGGCCTGCGAGATAAACCCCAAAATGAAGGCGTCGTGATGATGGCCCCTTTGGTGCAAAGAAACCCGACCTCAATGCACCAAGTTAGAACCAGAGGAAGTCGCTGCGGGTGACGGTGGCGCCGATGGCGAAGGGCATGCAGGCGATGACCGGATACAGGTAGCGCATGTAAGTCGAGCCGTTGCACGGGCCAATCAGGCACACGGCGAGCACGCCCAACAGCGGCACCCAGATCGCCAGCGCACGCCATGAATGACGACGCAGCAGGTAGACCACCACGGCGATCATGATCCACACATAGGTGGCCGAGCTCATGGCGAGCGAGATAAACGGGATGCGTTGTACTGCCACGCGATACAGGTTGATCAGGTGGTCGCACCAGCGTACAACCTTGCTATCGACCGGATGGAAGTCGAAGTACTTGAGGTTATCGGGCTTTGCCATGATCTCGGCACTGCGCGCCGTGCTGTAGACCCACGCATCGCGGGCGCTCGGATAAAAGTAGCCGTAGTAGTTATTGATGAGCGCCGAGATATAGCACTCGGGATCCTTTTTGAACATCTGCGCCCAGACCTCAAAATAGGCCTTGATGTCCTCCTGCGAGGCATACTCGTTAAAGCAATTTTTAACGGCGTCCGACTTATCCGGGTTGTAACGGCGGCCCAGGTTCTCGTACTTGAGCACACGGTCGATCACGGCACGCTCTTCGTCGGTCACCAAGCCGTCGCAAGGAGCCTCCACGATGGTGCCGTCCTCCTTAACCGTGGGGTTGACGCCCGAGTTGAGGCCGTCGTGCTTTTGGACGAAACGAGCCGTCTGCTGGAACGGAATCGAGAGAATTTCGCGCTTGGAGCCGGGCGTGATGTCGTGCGCCGGCATAAAGACCTTGGTGAAGTACATATTAGAGGCAAGGCAGAGCGCGAGCACCGCGAGGACGCCAACCCAGCGGAATCGCGGCGTGACGCATGAGACCGCGGTGCCCGTCTGCTTAGCCGCACGACGAGCGACATGTACATCCCATGCGCAAAACGCCGCCGCGATCACGCATGCCGCCAGGGGAAACACCAGGCCGCCGTTGCGCAGAAACGTGGAACCCATGGCGCCCAGAGCGAGCAGCAGCCAGTCATGGCGCGCAAAGAGCACGGGGGCCTTCTCGCCCGCACGCTCGGCATTGGCATCGCGACGGGGCAGGCCGCAGGCCACGAGCTTCACGGTCTGCACCAACAGCACCAAAAACGCGTCGGCAAAGAGCACGTCTTTGGTGAGCAGGGCCGCGTAGTTAGAGAACATGGGCATAAACACAAAGAACAGCAAGATCACGCCGCGGACCGGCAGGCTCACGCCCAGTTTGCGCAGCGACGAGACGGAATAGGCCATGCAGGCGGCCGTAATGACGAACTGAGCGCAGGTGTAGATGGCAAGACCTGCGTTGGCGCTGTTGAACAGCGAAAGCCCCAGCTGAACGCACGAGCCGATAATGGCCGTGTGCACTACAGGATGATGCCCGTTGAGCAGCACGTTGGGATTGAGTAGGCGCAAGTAGTCGCTCGTGCCGTTGGGATAGTTGAACCACTGGCGAATCTGCGCACCCGTATCTCCCATAAAAAGGCCGGGCAGCGAAGCGATGAGCGTGGGCGCCCAGGCGATCATAAGCACCAGGAAGGGCCCGGCAAAGGGATGGGCCGAGAGCACGGCGTGAGCCACACGCCATACGCGGCCAAAGTGCGCTTCAGAAAACGGAATGCGCCGAGAGCTCAACCAATCTAGACACTCAAAGGCGAGGTAGAAGGCAACGACCGCCAAGAGCATCCAGCCCGCGCCGCCAATCCAGGCGCAGATGATACGGGCTTTGTCGCCAAGGACAATCTCGGCCGAGTCGGTGAGATCGTAGCTGCGGCCGAACACCATGCAGATGGCGAAGAACAGCGACGGCAGAATGATCGATGGGCGCCAGGTGTCGCCACGGCCAAAGAACACGTAGCGAAACGGCAAGGTGAGCAGGCAGGCAAGTGCAAGCAGCATGACCGCGTCGGTATGGCCGGCAAACGAGAGGAGCACCTCGTAGCACACGTACAGCATGCCCGAGGCTTTGGGGTCAATCGCCAAGACTGCGTTGCTCGACACCGGGGCGGGATCGATGGAAAACGCCGTGGTCGCCAACAGCGCGAGCAAAAATGCGATGAGCGTCTGTTTGGCGGGATAGCGCTTAAACCAGACGATGCGGGCAGCGTCGCGCGCAGCCGTTGTGGAGAGGTCGGAATCCTTCACAGTCCGAAAGCCTTTCTAGAAACCTGCCAAAAAGGGACAGGTTTATTTTGGCAGGTTTTATCTGGGGAAACGTTACGGTTCTGTCATCGTTGCCCAGCAAACCACCACAAAAGTGCCTGTCCCCTTTGTGGTGGTTAGGAGTCGAGGTAGATGCGCTGGGGACGGTTGCGGCGGAGGGCAAAGATGACGAGCGCCAGGCCCGCAATCACGAGCGGAAGGCTCAGCAGCTGACCCATCGTGATGACGCCGCCCAGCAGATAGCCCAGCTGGGCATCGGGCACGCGCACGAACTCGACGAGGAAGCGGACGATGCCGTAACCCATCACAAACACGCCCATAAACGTGCCCTGGGGCAGCAACGGCTTTTTGCGGCTGAGCACCTGCAGGATGCAGAAGAGCACAATGCCCTCAAGAAATGCCTCGTAGAGTTGGGAGGGGTGACGCGGCATATCGCCCGCAGTCCCGCCAAAGACTACACCCCAGGGCAGATCGGTCGGCTTGCCCCACAGCTCACCGTTGACAAAGTTGGCACAACGGCCCAGACACAAGGCCAGCGGCGCGCCGATGACAGCAAGGTCTGCCAGAGTCCATGCGTCGAGCTTATACATGCGGCAAACGATGATGCCGCCGATAATGCCGCCGACCAGGCCACCGTGGAAGCTCATGCCGCCTTCGTTGGTGGCAAAGATCTTGAGCGGATGTGCCCAGTAGTAGCCGTCGCCGTAAAAGATGACGTAGAACAGGCGGGCGCCGATGATAAGGCCAAAGACCACACCGACCACGACGCTCGTCAGGTCGTCAATCGTGATGCTAAAGCCCCAGCGACGCTGCGTGCGATACATGACGACCGCCGTGAGCAAAGCTCCGACCACATAGGCCAAGCCGTACCAGTAGATGGTGATGGGCCCCGCCGAAATGGCGACGGGATCAAGCATATGGTAGAGGTCGTTGAGCATATCGGTCCCCCTGCTCCCTACATACAAATGCGGCCGCGGGCCTTGCGCTCGCAGCCGCATATTCGGGCGTGACGTCTATGCGGAGCATATCGCCCGCAGCTTTCACTTCTTAGAACGGCGCATACTCGTCGTACAGGTCATCGGTCTCGCCGGAGGCATTGACCTGCTCGACACGGGTAACGCCGGGCACGTGCTCCTTCAGGATACGCTCGATGCCCATAGACAAGGTCAGCGAGCTCATGGGGCAGCCGGCGCAGGCGCCCTGAAGCTCCAGCTTGACGACGCCCTCGTCATCAACGCCTATATACTCCATGTCGCCGCCGTCGGCCTGTAGGTTGGGGCGAATCTCTTCAAGAACCTTCTTAAGCAGCTCTTCGTTAACAGCCACAGGGGCTCCTTTCTCACAATAACGCGGGCACGCCCGCGGACAGAAGCTATGTTACTACAGCCATGTACCCGCTCACGAGCCGTCCATGCGCGCAGACGCGACTTTCACGAGTAGTCAATTTGGGACGGGGCTCTTTGAGCTGCTTTTGCCGGCGCCCGACGCTAACACAGGCTGCCGCTACTGCTGAGTTTGTCCCCCGGTACCAATATGAACATCGACGATAACCTGGCGGTAGCTGATGCCACAGGAGTCGAGGATGCGGCGGCTGATGCGTCCGTCATCGGTGTCGGCGTACTTGTTGTCCAGGTAGACGACCTCGCCCACGCCCACCTGAGCCAAAATCTTGGCGCAGTCGTGGCACGGGAACAGCGTGACGTAGACCGTGGAACCCTCGAGGTCCTTGAGCGAGCCACGGTAGTTGAGCACGGCGTTGGCCTCGGCATGGACCACGTAGTTGTGCTTGTCCTGCAGCGGGTCGTCGCTCGTACCCCACGGGAAAAAGTCGTCGTTGAGCGCCGAGGGCGTACCGTTGTAGCCCACCGAAAGGATACGGTGGTTGGTGCTGGCGATGCACGCACCCACCTGCGTGTTGGGGTCCTTGCTGCGGCGCTGTGCGGCGATGGCCACGCTCATAAAGAACTCGTCCCAGCTAATGACGTCCAGGCGCTTGCCTGACGAAGTTTGATGAAGATCGTCCGACATGGCAGACACCTCCGTAATCGCAATAATTTGACCCATTGTAGCAGGTGAAAGGTGGGGCTGTTTCCTCTCCCACCGATGTCCTCGGCTTTATGCGCGACGAGGCTTTTGATTGATGCGGTAGAGCTCGGCGAGACCCCGCAGCGTCAGCGCGTCATCGACCGTCAGGCTATGGCCGACCAGCGCCGCAAGTGCCTCGGCATCGTCGCCGGTAATGACGATGGGTACATTGCCCTCCCCCGCGGCCTTGGTCGCGCGCATCTCGGCAAGCACCATGTCGAGCATGCCGTCGATGCGGGCCACCTCGCCCAGAACCACGCCCGAGCGCATGGCCTCGCGCGTGTTGCGGCCGATGACGTGTGTCGGCGCCGAGGGCTCGACCTGCGGCAGGCGCGCCGCAGCAGCCGAAAGCGAGCGGGCGCCAAGCGCCAGACCCGGCGCGATGACGCCGCCGACAAAGGTTCCGCGCGCGTCGATGACCTCGATATTAGTCGTCGTGCCCAGGTCAATCACGATGCACGGAGAGCCGTAGACGGCGCGGGCCGCCACGGCATCGGCGATGCGGTCGGGGCCGATCTCGGCCGGGTCATCGTAGTGCACGGGCATGCCGGTCTTAAGTCCCGGCCCTACGGTGAGCACGCGCCCCGTACAGGTACGGGAAAGCGCTACCTTCCACGGGCGCTCGAGCGCCGGGACCACGCAGCTCAGCACGGCAGCCGCGGGCACAAGCGCACCCGGCATGCCCGCATCGGCCGCCAGTGCGGCCATGACCTGCGCGAGACGCATACGCGCTTCGTCGGCCGTAATGCTCGATGGCGTCGTGATCTCGCACGTCGCAAGCGGGAATTCCTGCGCCGCGGCCGAATCCTCGGCAAACAGACCAAAGCGAATGAACGTGTTGCCCACGTCGACCGTCAATATATATGCGCACCCATTAAGCATCGTCGGCGCTCCTTTCGTCTGCCCAGCAGTATATCGCCTACCTAAACCAGTCATCCCGAAATGACTAGCTTGCGGTTATACTGGTGCGCGGTCGTTTGCGAGCTCACGCGGCGGCCCTTGGTAACCCGACTTCCCGCGCCGTATCCGTAACGGCGCTCCCGGGGGAAGCGGATATACGCAAAGGAGTTTTATATGAGCAATCCCTCGAACCGCGCTTCGATGCGCGGGCAACTCACGCTGCGCGGCGTCGTCATCGGCGTCCTTGGCTGCGTGATCATCACGGCAAGCTCGGCCTACACCGCCCTCAAGATGGGCGCACTCCCCTGGCCGATCATTTTCGCTGCCGTCATTTCGCTGTTCTTCCTGAAGCTCATGGGCAACGCCAGCCTCAACGAGGCCAACGTCACCCACACCATCATGTCCGCAGGCGCCATGGTCGCCGGCGGTCTGGCGTTTACCATCCCGGGCGCCTGGATGCTGGGCTATGCCGACCAGATTAGCTGGCTCGACATGTTTATCGTGGCACTCGCCGGCACTATCCTGGGTCTGCTGGCCACCGCGCTCATCCACCGTCACTTTATCGTGGACGCCGCGCTTGAGTTCCCCACCGGCAACGCCGCAGCTCAGACCCTGCGCGCCACCGAGGCCGGCGGCAAGACCGGCAAGCAGCTCTTTGGCTCCATGGCCATCGCAGGCATCTACAGCGTGCTTCGCGACGCTCTGGGCGTGGTGCCCAGCATGCTGTGCACGCTCAATATCCCTGGCGTGACCTTTGCCATCTACAACTCGCCCATGTTGCTGTCCATCGGCTTCCTCGTGGGCTTCGCCCCCGTCGCCTTCTGGTTTGCCGGCGCGCTGCTGGGCAACTTTGGCATCATCGTTGGCGGCACCGCTGCCGGCCTGTTCGATATTGTGACCGCACAGGGTATCGTCAAGTCCCTGGGTATGGGCCTCATGATGGGCTTTGGCGTCGCCGTCGTCCTCAAGGACATCCTGCCGCAGGTCGCCGGTATCGTCCGCGGCCTCGCCGCCGACAGCTCCACCGACACCGACGAGCAGTCGCTCATCTCGGGCTCCCTCAAGCTCGACGCCGGTATCATCGGCCTGGGCGCTGCCGCCATCGCCGTGATCGTTGCCATCGTACTCGATCTTGGCCCCGTTCCGGCCGTCATCGTCACGCTGTTCACCTTTGTCACCACCATCATGAGCGCGCAGAGCTGCGGCCAGACGGGCATCGACCCCATGGAGATCTTTGGCCTCATCGTCATGCTCATCGTGGCAGCCTTCGCACAGATCGCTCAGGTCAAACTGTTCTTTATCGCCGGCATCGTAGCCGTGGCGTGCGGCCTTGCGGGCGACGTCATGAACGACTTTAAGGCCGGCGCCGTGCTGGGCACCAACCCGCGTGCGCAGTGGGTCGGCCAGGCCATCGGCGGCATCGTGGGCGCCCTGGTCGCTGCCGCCGTCATGGTCGCGCTCGTAACCGCCTATGGTCCGGACGCCTTCGGCCCCGACAAGAGCTTTGTGGCCGCGCAGGCAAGCGTGGTCGCCACCATGGTCTCGGGCATCCCGAGCGTGCCGTGGTTCGTTGGCGGCTTTATCGCCGGCATCGTCATGTACTGGCTCGGCATTCCGGCCATGATGATCGGCCTGGGCGTGTACCTGCCGTTCTACATGTCACTCACGGCATTCCTGGGCTCCTGCGTCAAGCTCGCCTACGACAAGTGGTCCGCCCACCGCGACGCCACCGCTGGTCTTTCTGACGAGGAAAGGGCCGCCAAGGATGCCGCCTTCCAGGAGCAGGGCCTGGTTGTCGCCAGCGGCCTGCTCGGCGGCGAGTCCATCGTCGGCGTTATCCTGGCGTTTGTCTCCGTGGGCTTAAGCCTGCTGGGATAAGCTGAGCAGCTGCTCGACAGCAACCATATTGCCTACGATTTGCCCGGTCGGTAGCTTTCGCGGCTACCGACCGGGCTTTTTGATATCGAAACAAAGAAAGGCCGGCGCGCTGCGTTTAACAGCGCGCCGGCCTTATCGGTTAAGCTATCGAAGCGTTCCTGCTATGAACCGAAGTTCGTTGCAGAATCTACGCTCGAAACGCTACATCTGCTTGCGACGACGATCGCCCAGCGTCACGCCCGCGGCAACGAGCGTAATGCCGCCGATGACGAAGACCTCGCCCGCAAGCGCGGAGTCATCACCGGTCTGGGCGAGCGCGGCAGGCGCAGCCTGTTTCTTGGCGACAGGAGCCTTTGCAGCAGCCTGCGCAACCTGAGCCTTGGCCTGCGGCTCAGCCTTGGGATGATACTTGTCGTACTCAGCCTGAGCGGCAGCCAGGGCATCCTTGGCATCGCCAAGCTCGGCAAGCGCGGCGGCATAGGCGTCGTTGGCATCGGACAGCTTGGCATCGGCATCGCTCAGAGCAGCCTTGAGGCCAGCGGCGGCATCGACGGCGGCCTTATAGCGAGCGTAGGCAGCGTTCAGCTTGACCAGCTTCTCGTTGCCCGTCGTGCCCGCGGCAAGGGATGCCTTGTGGTCGACAGCCTCAAGATCGGCCTTGAGCGCCTCGTCGTTGGCAAGCTCGGCCTTGGCCTTGACGATCTCGAGGTTCGCATCGACGACGGCTTCGTTGGCGGCCTCGAGCTGCTTCTGGGCATCGGCGACACCGGCGACGGCAGCGTCATAGGCGGCCTTGGCGTCGTCGACCGCCTTCTGGGCGCCGGCGAAGCGCTCGAAGGCCTTGTTTGCGCCGGCCAGCTCATCCTCGGCGGCCTTGGCCTTCGCCTGTGCGTCGGACACAGTCTGCGTCTTGGCGGCAACTGCCTGCTTGGCGTCCGAAAGAGCGGTCGCGGCATGCGCGTCTGCGGCCTGAGCCTTGTCAACGCCAGCTTGGGCAGCACCGTCGGCCTTCTTGGCATCGTTAAGCGTGCCCTGCTTGTTCGCAAGATCCGTCTTGGCGGCATCGCACTTGGCGGTAAGGTCCTTGACCGAAGCCGTGGCGTTGTCATACGCCTCATTGGCCTGATCGGACTTTGCCTTGGCGGCATCGCGGGCGCTGCGAGCCTTCGCCTTGTGAGCAGCGGCATCGGCTGCCTTCGTCTTACTGTCAGCAAGCGTGGCGTTTGCCTTAGCGAGAACTGCCTGGGCAGTAGCGGCCTTGCTCTTGGCGGTATCGAGGTTCTGCTTGAGGGACTCGATGTCGATTCCGCCGAGCGCGTCCTTCGCGGCATCGTATGCCGTCTTTGCGGCGGCGGTTCCGGATTTAGCCTTCTCGTACTCGCCCTTGGCGGTGTTCATGTTCGTGTCGGCCGCGGTATAGGCATCGCGAGCGCTTTCTTGCTTATCCAATGCGTTAGAATAAGCCGTTCCAGCAGTCCCGAAGTTCTTCTGCGCCTCTGCCAGCTTATTCTGAAGCTGCTTCAGCTGCTCCTTCTGCTCCTGCGTGCCGCCTGCGTTGTAGGCGGAATCGATATAGTCGTTGAGGAGCTTCTTGAACTCGGAGACAGTGAAATCGGCCTGAGTGTCATCAGCGCTGTAATCGAATACGGTTACCTCGGAATCGGTATTCTTTCCGCTACCGGTTGCAATACCGATGGCTTCCGCAGCGGCATCGATGATGTTGAGATAATGCCCACACTCTTGATAGATGCTGTTGTAGTTCTGGGAGATATAATAGGCATCATAT
The DNA here is from genome assembly GCA_900547835.1 of uncultured Collinsella sp. Lineage (GTDB taxonomy): Bacteria > Actinomycetota > Coriobacteriia > Coriobacteriales > Coriobacteriaceae > Collinsella. The sequence goes on along the minus strand of URIJ01000017.1, from coordinate 4,163 downwards.
CGGTGGCTGCCGAGTTCGTCGCCATACTGCGCGACGTACTTATCGAATGCCTCCTTCTCTTGGGTGTAGAGGCCGGTGTAGGGCCAGCCGAGGGTATCCTCGGTCTCTCCGCCGGTATATGCGCCGCCGCCGCCGGCAAGATTTTCACCGTTATCATAGTAGCAGCCAGAGTGCCCCCAGATGTTCGATGAATACGATGTATTGAGGGCAGCTGCCACAGTCATGCGGAGGCTGACGCTGAGTGCCGACTGACCGTTCGCCTTGCGGAGGTTGTTCTGGGTATCGAGGTAAGTCAGGGCGTTGCGCATCTGCTCCAAGGAAAGCGGATTTGTGTCGCGAGACATGTCCTGATCGACGTACTTGTCATACCAGTCCTGTTTATCCGTCGTCCCCATGAGCATCGACGCGGCAGTACTTGCATTCGACTTCTGCGTGGCTGTGAACTGGCTGCCGCCGATGATGTAGTTCATGAAGCCGAACATACCCTGACTGATGACATTCTGGTCTACGGTCATGTTCGACTTGAGGTCGGCAATCTGCTGGTTAAGCTTCTCGACCTCGGCGTTTGCGGCGTCGTATGCATTGTGCGCGTCGGTTACTTCAGCACGAGCCTGATCGAACTCGTTGCTCTTCTGCTGACGGATCTCGACGAGACGGTCGTACTCCGCCTTCTTATCGGCCTCGGTCTGCTGGGCCTGCTCGTATGCCGACTTCGCGGCGTCACGCTTACTGGCCGCGTCCTTGTACTCCTTGTTTGCCGCATCGTATGCAGACTGGGCAGATGCCACAGCAGCGTTGGCGGCGTTGGCCTTCTCCTGCGCGGCAGCGACGGCAGCCTGGGCGGCCTGCAGATTTGTCTGTGCGGTGGCGTCGGCATCCGTCGCGGCATTGAGCTCCGCCTGCGCGGTCTTGAGCTCACCAGCAGCAGCTTTCTTGGCGGCCTCAAGCGCACTCAGGTCAACACCCGTACCCGAGACGGCAGCATCGAGCGCGGCCTGCGCCTGGTTGAACTTCTGCTGGGCGTTATCGCGCGCGGTGGTTGCGGCTGCGAGAGCAGCGGCAGTCTCCTGCTTCTTGGCCTGGGCAGTCGTCAAAGCTGCCTCGGTATTCTGCTTTTCCTGCTGGGCGCTGGCCTCGGCAGCCTTGGCCTGGTCCAGATTGGCCTGTGCAGTGGCAACGACCTTATGGGCGTCATCGAGCTTTGCCTTGGCGTCCTCGACGGCCTTCTTGGCGGCCTCGTACTCGTCCATACCCATGGCCTCGAGCTTGGCCTGGGCATCATCGAGGGCCTTCTTGGCCTCATCCTGCTTTGCCTTGGCGTCCTTGAGCGCCTGGGTCTTATCCTCGACACTCTTGTTGGCCTGATCGATCTGATCGTTCAGGTCGCCCAGCTTCTTCTGCTGCTGCTCGGTCTTTTCGACGGCGGCTTTGAGCTCGTCAATCTTCTCCTGAAGCGCGGCGACTTCTGCTGCGTTCTGCTCGATTTCGTTGTCGCTCACAGCCTGCGAGGCCTGATTCTTTTGCTGCTGTGCCTGCTTTTGAGACTGGCCCGCCGCGTCGGCCTTCTTCTGGGCGGCATCGTAGGCGGCCTGAGCGTCCTTGAGCTGCTTTGCCGACTCCTCGGCCAGCTGGGCAGCCGTCTTTGCGACCGCTTGGTTACCGGCGGCAACGGTGTTCTCTACAGAACTACCCCCCCCCTGAACAGAATCGCCGTTATCTGCCGTCGGTGCGGCGATTGCCGCCAGCGGCGACATGAGCGGCTGAGCGATGAGGCCCGCCGTCAAAACGGTTGCGACGGCGCGGTTAGCAACGCCCTTGACGTTGACGGCCTTAGCCCGAGGCTCAAAGTGTTGTGGACTGTAGTTTGCCATGGCTTTCTCCCTTTGACACGGATGTATCCATACGCTTCAAAATGTAGGAGCTGATTTTTGAATTCTGTTGCGCAACATTGGTCACCAGCGGATTTTTTGAAATTCGCGCTCTCGTGCTTCACAATTTCGTCACATATGTAGGAGCTGGCGCATCATATTCTTGCGGGATCGAATTGAGCCTGTGATTTGCATTTGCTCCCGCGTCATCCGCCCTATCGGATTCCGCATCCAACAGACACCCCGCCCGCCACGGTGTAGAGTTAGGACAACGGGCGCGTTGCGCGGACCGCGCTGGAACGAGGTGGACATGGAGCTCGACAAACAACAGATCAAGCGACTACGCGAACGCCATCACCGGCGCCACGGCATCCGCCCTGCCCATAGCGAGGCCATGGAGAACGCCACCCGCTTCCTAAAGCGCGCATTCAACATTCGCGAGGGACGCGCGCCCTATCACGTGATCCGCAAGCGTTTTGTAAACGGGGCACGCCTGACCGGCTCTCACCTGTGCATCCTCATCATCGCCATGCTCATCGCGAGCATCGGCCTCGATATCGACTCGGACATCGCCATCGTGGGCGCCATGCTCATCTGCCCGCTTATGGGATCGGTCCTTGCCATGGCATATGGCATCGCCACGCTCGACCGCGAGATTACCGTCGAAGCCGTCGCCGGCCTCGCGCTGCAGATGGCCTTTTGCCTGGTCACGTCTACGTTATACTTTAAGCTCTCGCCCCTTGGCACCACCACGGCCGCCATTATCGACAATTCGACACCTACTGTCTGGGACCTTGCCGTCGCGCTCGCGGGCGGCTTTGCAGGCGGGCTGGGCAACTCGCGCGACCAGGAACCCGCCACGCTCATCGCCGGCGTGGCCGTGGCGACCGCGCTCATGCCGCCCCTGTGCGCAGCTGGTTACGGCATCGCCATCGCGAGCGGGTCGCTGTTTCTCTCGGCGCTCTACGAGTTTGGCATCAACGTTGTCTTTATCGCGCTGGCTGCCGAAGCCGTGCTGCTTCTTTTGCGCGTGCCGCTCAAGCGCGACCTCAACGGCGACGGCATTGTGACCGCCGAAGAAGATGCCGAGGTCGACGAGCTATCGCGCAAGGTGCGCCGTCGCATCATCGTGGGTACGGTGATCTTTGCCATCCCCTGCATCGTTATGACCGCGGGGGCCATTGGCTCGGCGCAGGCCGGCGTGCAGGACGGCTACGGCGTCACCGAAACCACGCGCGAACTTGCCGCGGTGCTGCCGGGCTTTAAGGATTACACCGTCGCCGTCGAGACCTCGGCTACCGAAGGGGACGAGGAAGGCATGGTCGAGCGCGAGGTTGTCGCCCATGTGACGACAAGCGAGGCGCTCGGGGCGCACGACCGCCACGTCGCCCGCAAGCTCATCGACCTCAACGTACCCGAACTCGATCGCGTGGAGTTCGATGTGAAGTGATGCCGGAGCGGGACGAATGCTCGCACGGACGCAAGCTACGACGAGGCGCAGACGCGATACGGACGCGAGCAAATTGCGGGGTGCAGTTCATACCTGCGCCCCGCTCGCTGTTTTATTGCCGTGAATCAACTGGCCGGATCGACATCGCCAGACTCCACCGTAAACGCCGGATCGGTGCTCACAAGATAAAATCGGGTCACCTTAGTATTTCTAATTAGGTAAATCTGCCCCTGATTGCGCCGGCGCGATATATACGCCACGTGGACCGTACCGAATTCTTCACCGTTTTCCTTCTTTAATATCAGGATGTTGGGGTCATCCGTACGCTTAAACTGCCCGTCTGTGCAGATTCCGTCTTGGTCGACCAGCTGCCATCGACAGTTGTCCTCCTCAAGAAAAGCCAGGGTTACCCGACTCGTTTTGTCATCCCGATAGTAACCATCAATGACAAAGCCTTCGGAAGCACATTCCTGCATATAGGATGTTTCTCGACTTATAGCAAACATCCCCGTAGCGCCCAGGAGCACAGCCAGGCAGACCACTGCAAGGGTTATCGAGACAAAACGGCGGCTCATGTTAGCCAGCCCGATACTTGTTTAACGGAGCACGAAACATACTTGGTACCTCCGATATCAGGGCAAACGTCACCTACGGCCTGCCGGCAATCATATGTTTCCAACATCAAACCATATGGTTACAACTCGTTGGAGATAGGTTCCATGAACGGACGATAATTTGCGGCGAACGGCTACATATGTTCATTATCTCAGGGTTCTGGAGGCAATTTTTGGTGCCACCGAGACGTTGTTTTCGGAAGTATGCGGCAAATTCCGGAGCCCTCGAGC